>JAGXSZ010000019.1 GCA_018333515.1 Actinomycetota bacterium | reverse complement strand
CCTCCTGACGTTCGGCCCTTCGGTTGGTGTTCATGACCGCCAACCTAATATGGCCTCTGCTGACTTCTGGCACTTCAATCGTACATTACTGTACGGGTTGCCATCTCGAAGTTCATCTCCATAGCATATCTGCCAGACCTCCCCGGGTAAGAACGATAGCCTTCCTCCCATGTACCCGCCGCATCTACTGTATGGGGTTCGTGCAGTGTTGGACTTCGTTTTGTCACGCAAACTCGTCCGCCCCAATTCAGCCTCATATGCGGTTCTTGTTCATCGGGTCGGGACTTTGCCTCCGGCTTGCCTGTTGATTCCACCTCGCGATGGACACCCTTGCCCTTGGCTAATGGTTCCCACTGCCAAGCCCATAGCGGACTTTCACCGCTAAGCTATCGCCCATGCCGGGCGCACATGAAAAAGGGCTTGCGAAAAGCATTTTCACAAGCCCTTAATGCTGTCGGGATGAGAGGATTTGAACCTCCGGCCTCCACGTCCCGAACGTGGCGCGCTGCCAAACTGCGCTACATCCCGATTGCGGATATTATTATAACATCTTTTAGCAAAAACACCAGTTTCGCGCCGATTTTGTGATTGAAATCGGCTGCTACGCAAGGTGCGGAATAATCCTAGTCGATTTTTCGCGCCGAACCGGTTAACGCCGTCGTGATATAGGGTATCCTATCAATCATGAATGATTTTAGGACAAATAAGCTAAAAATCGCAATCGTAGCACCCCCTTGGTTCCCGGTCCCACCACCCGGATATGGCGGTATAGAGCTGGTGGTCTCAATTCTCGCCGAGGGATTGCACCACCGGGGCCATGACATCACACTCTTTGCGTCGGGTGACTCCGTTACCGAGGCCCGGTTGATCTCCGTCTTCGACGAAGCTCCGTACCGGCTCATCAAAGAAAACGTCTATCTTGAAAATATACACAGCCTGGCGGCGTACGAGATGGCGCGCGAGTTCGACATAATCCACGACCACGACGGCTCTGGAAGCCGTCTCTTGGGCGCACTGGTTAGCCGGCTCTTCTCGATACCGGTGCTCGCGACGATGCATGGTCCGGCCTACAAGCCGAGCCTCGATTATTACACCTCGGTCAGCGATGATTTGCGGTTTGTCGCCATCAGCGATGCTCAGCGGTCGAGCTATACCGGGCTCGACTTTCTGGCGACCATACCCAACGCCATCAAGCTAGACGATTATGGTTTCTCGCCGACAAGCGGCGACTACCTCCTCTTTGTCGGGCGGATGAACGACGAGAAAGGGGCGCACATCGCGGCTTCGGTCGCGAAAAAGCTCGGGCGAAAGCTGATTATGATAGGCAAGTCGAGTGAGCCGCACGAGAAGATTTACTTCGAAGAGAAGGTCCGCCCGTTCCTCGGCGGCGACATCGAGTACCTCGGCGAGGTCGAGCACGCCGCCAAAGTAGAACTCTACCGCGGGGCCGAATGCGTGCTCTTCCCCATCCAGTGGCCGGAACCGTTCGGGCTGGTCATGATAGAATCGATGGCTTGCGGAACGCCGGTTATCGCGATTCGCAACGGCTCGGTTCCCGAGGTGATTCAGGACGGCGAGACCGGCTTTATAGTCGAAGACGAAGACGGCATGATAGAAGCGGTTGCGCGCATCGGGGAGATAGACCGCTTGGCCTGCCGCCGCCTCGTCGAGCGCGAATATACCGAGCGAAGCTTTGTCGAGCGCCACGAGGTCGCATACGAAAAAGCGCTGGCGCAATCGCGCAACGTAACGTCGTCGCGGACCAGCGCCTCCCAAAAACAGCTGGAAGTCTGAGAATGAATAGGGCGGATTTACTCTAGCCGGCTCGCCGCTCCGCTTCTTCGTAGCGCATCTGGCGCATGAGCACGCGTGTTACGTCGGCCGCGGTAAGAATACCCATCAGACTGGCGCCTTTCATCACCAACATCCGTCCCTCCGCCTTGAGGTTGAGTTTCGGCAGAACCTCCGTTAGCAGGGCTTCCGGTTGTGTGACGATATCGAGCGAGAGCGGGCGCATGACGTCGCGCACGCGCTTCTCGTCCCAGGCTAGCTTAGAGACTCCTTTGACGCTGTTGAACGTTACGATGCCTAGAACCTCTCTATCATCGACTACCGGATAAGCGACCCACAAATGCTGGGTAAAGTAGTCAGTGACCGCATCGGCGAGCGTCAGCTCGGGGCTTATGGTCCGCGGGTTGGGGGTCATAGCTTGGCCGACCGTGACTCCTTCGAGTGCCAAGCGATAGACGACCTGCTGATAGCCGGCTTCGGCGGACTGCAGCAATATCCAGCCCAGGAGAAGAAACCACAAGAGGCCGATATTGCCGGAGACGACCCCGAAGACGCCGAGCGATATCAGCCCGTAGGACAGGGCTTTGCCGAAACCGGAGGCGATGGCCGTCGCGCGCCGCAGGTTGCCGGTAAAATGCCAAATCGCCGAGCGAAGTACCCTCCCCCCATCGAGCGGAAACCCTGGGAGCATGTTGAATATGGCGAGCACTATATTGATATAGCCCAACCATAATACCGGCGACAAAAAGACGGGGCTCAGATTAGCTCCTTGGCCGACAAGGAAGACTACGACAAAAAAAGCGCCGATTACCAGGCTGCTTAGCGGACCGGCGATTGCCATCTTAAACTCCACCGCCGGGCTTTGCGGTTCGTCGGCGAGTTGCGACACGCCGCCGAAGATCATCAGCGTTATCCCTTCTATCGGCAAACCGTAGCTTCTAGCGACAACGGAGTGCATCAGCTCGTGGAAGAGGACCGAGCCAAAGAAGAGGAGCGAAGTAACAACGCCCATCGCCAAATAGGTGGTCGCGCTAAAGCCCGGCGCGGCCTGCGGGAACAATACCGCCGACAAGCCCCATGTGATCAGGGTGAAGATGATGAACCAGCTGTAGTTTAGCGAAATCTCTATGCCTAAAATCCGGCCGATTTTAAGGCCGTTTCGCGTCTCTCGCATGATAGTATCTCCAATCGAGTCGATTTTATTCATTTTTACCCAGTTATTTGAATGCAAAACGCACAGCTCCCGTTTAGACGATTGCTTTGCCGGCGAGAGACCGTCAGCTTCTCCATGATGGCGGCGGCAATTCGTTGACATGGGCGTTTCAGGGCGATAGACTTTCTGTTGCGCCGACTAAGGAGATATCATGCGAATAGTAATCGACATCGATGAATGCATCGGCTGCGGGCAATGCGAGCAAATCGCGCCCGAAGTCTTTGAGCTGCGCGAGGACGGCATGGCTTACGTCTTAAACGAAACGCCCGCCGAGAGCCTGGCCGGAAGAGTCGACGAGGCGATTGAGGAATGCCCGACAGCCGCCATCCGCCGGGAACCTTAAGCGACAAAAAAACCGGCCTGCTTGGCTTTGAGTTTGAAGTCATGGGCGTGTGAAGACATCGCTAGGGCGTCTTCGCTCCGGATTTTGTCGGCTTCGATGAGCGACAAGAGCGCCCGGTCAAAGCTTTGCATCCCGTAATAGCCGCCCTGCTCGATGGCCTCGTTTATCTTCGAGGTCTCGTCTTCGTTTATGATGTACTCCTTGATGGTCGCCGTCGACACCATCACTTCTACCGCCGGTATCCTGCCGCCGCCGACACGCGGGAGCAGACGCAGCGAGATAATTCCCTTCAAGGTGGCCGCAAGCATAATGCGCACCTGTTTCTGTTGATACGGCGGGAATAGGTCGATAATTCGGTTGATGGTCTCGGCCGCGTCGATGGTGTGGAGCGAACTCAAGACCAGGTTTCCTATCTCGGCGGCCGTAAGGCTCGCCTGAGCCGTCTCCATATCCCTCATCTCCCCTATCATTATGACATCGGGGTCTTGGCGCACAACGTGCTTGAGAGCGTCCGCATAGCTATCGGTATCGACGCCTATCTCGCGCTGGTTGACGAAACTGTTTATATCCTTGTGAAGAACTTCTATCGGGTCTTCGATGGTGATGATATGCCGCTGTTGCGTCTTGTTGATATGGTCTATCATCGTGTTCAAAGTCGTCGTTTTGCCGCTGCCGGCAACACCAGTGACGAGAATCAGCCCTCTCGGTTCTTGAACCAGCTCTTCGACGACGGGCGGCAGGTCTAATTCGGCTATACTGAGCTGCTCGCTCATTACTCGCCTTATCGCTAAGCCGACGCTGCCCCGCTGTTTGAAAATGTTTGTCCTAAACCGTCCGATCCCCGGCAGGGTAAGCGCAAAATCAATCTCGTTTTTCTCGGCGAAGAGATTTTTCTGTCGGTCATTCATCATCGCGAACGCGAATCTCTCGACTTCGTCCATGTCGTAGACGGGAAGGTCGGCGGTACGAAGTACACCGTCCACACGTAGACACGGCTTGCTACCCGCCTTGATATGCAAATCGGAGCCCCTCGCATCGACGAGGAAGCGCAAGAGAGAAAAGTCTTCCATATACGATATTTCGGATTGGGCGGACAAAACTTTACCGGCGGCCGCATGATGGTGCAAAAAAGGGTGGAGATATCTCCACCCTTCAGTATCAATTTGCGAGTCCCCGAAGAACCCGATTTCCTTAGACTTACGGCCTCACGGCGCCGACGTACCCGCCGTGCCTACCGAGACTGCTGATCTTTACGACGTCACCGGTTTGCGGGGCGTGGATGAAACTGCCGCCGCCGACATAGATGCCGACGTGCGATATCGTACCGCCGCGCGCAAAGAAGACGAGGTCTCCGGATTGAAGGTCGTCGCGGCTGACTCGACGGCCGCTGTTATACTGCGCCCTGCTCGAATGCGGCAGGCTGACACCCAATTGGCCATAGACGTACCGGGTCAAACCCGAGCAGTCGAACGAATTGGGTCCGCCGGCGCCCCAGCTATAAGGCTTGCCAAGCTCTCCCATCGCGATACCTACGGCACCCGAGCGTCCCTCGCCTCGCGATACGGAAACGCCGCCGCCCCTGTTGTAGCTAACCTTTATCTTGTCGCGCATTTGGGCTTGCTTTCTTGCCTCGACACGGCGCTCGTTCGCGATCTCCTTGCCGATACGGGCCAAAAGCTTGTTCCGGTCATTGAGCTGGGCCTGGATATTGCTCTTCTTGACCTGCAATTCGGTGAGGAACGCTTTTTGCGCGCTCTCTTTTTCGACTAGCGCCGCTTTATGCGTTGCCGCCTCTTTCTTGCTCTCCTTTAAATCCGCAATAATACGAGCATCGCGGTCGGCCAACCTCTCGACTAGTTCGAGACAGTATAGAAATTGGTCGAGGTCGGTCGTGTTCAAGAGCACCTCTAGATACGAGAGTCCGCCCTCGCGGTACAAGGATGCGACCCGCTTATTGATCGCCGCTTGCCGTTGGGATGATTCCCGCTCGGCTTCGACTAGCTTAGCGCTGACTATTTTGAGTTCGCTCTTAGTATTATTGAGAGAATGGGTCGCTGAGTTGTACTCTTCGACAACCACATCGAGCCGTTGATCGATTTGGCTTATCTGAGACTTGATTTTGCGGACTTCCGCTTGTCTGCCGGTGTTTTGCGGATTCGCGGTTGCCGGTGAGGTCACGGCTGTAAAAACTATGGTGACTAAGGATATGACTGAGATTAAACTGCGTCTGCTACGATAAATGCTACATCTCCTCCTATATTTCAGCGCTATCCTATGCTTCGTCAAAAAGTATTCTATGCTTTAATCTTCAAATCCTTTTCAAAAGTGGAACCGACTAAGTTTATCACAAAATATTTTTTGAGGGCAAACCGGCTCCACCAGCGGTTATCAGTAAAGCTGCAGGTAGCTGGATATGCCGTCAAATACCGCCACAGCGATTTTTTGCCTAAGAATCTCTTCTTCGAGAAACGCCGTCTCATCCGATTTCAAGCTGAAAAACGGCTTTATGCGAACCGCCGCGACCGCCTGACCCGGCTTAACGTCAAGCATTGCCCTCTCGACTCCGAGGTCTTGTAGCTCCAGGGCGCAGACCAGCTCGTCCTGTAATATCTTTGCCAACACCTGACTGCGCGCGGCGCCCTCATCGAATGTGTCGTCATAGTGGACGACACTGCCGGAGTGCTCCTCATCTTCGGCGATGTTGAGGCTGAACTCGATGTAGATATCGGCCGCCCCGTCGAAGCCGCCGATAGCGTCTCCATCGAGATACACCACCCGCGCTCCCAGGAGTTCCAGAAGATTGCCGAGGCGTATCCCGAGGTCGCGATTGGTCTCCACCGCTGAATCCCGCGCGGGTCCCTCGAGTTCGTATTGTATGAATATGGGATTGACAACGATAAGCCTGTTTTCGAAGATGGATAGCGCGGAGTCTTGATTCCGGTGCGGGTCGGGATAGACGGCGCTCGCCTCGCTCTTTAAAAGATGCCGGAAGTTCTCTATGGCGGCATGCGTCGAGGGACCGAAGATACCGTCGCTCTGCAACCCGAGGTTTCGCTGGTATTCGCGGACCGCGCGCTCGGTAGTCTCGCCGTAGACGCCGTCGACCTGCCCGGTGTTGAAACCGAGTGTGTTCAAGTTGCGCTGCAGCTCTTTTACGTCATCGCCGCGGAAAAAGGGGCTTCTTAAATAGATAAGACGGTCGCCGAGCTTGTAAGTCGCCTCGACCAACGCTCTCCAGGTCTCATCGGAGACGACCCCGTCGACAAAGAGGTCGCGGTCGCGCTGGAACATGACAACGGCGGCCTCGGTCGCGTCGCCGAAGCTCCCATCGACACCGCTCGGACCGAGATTATAGCCGAGCTTGGAGAGCCTTATTTGTATATCGACGACCTCGTCGCCCCGGTCGCTTTTGGAAAAAGATCGCATCATGCTAGATATAATACAAGCTTCGGGGTCGGTTTTTCAAATAAGTTACTTTGTGTTCGCCAAAAAGTTACGTTGTGTCCGCACCACCAAAAAAAGGACCGCCCGTTGAGCGGCCCCGGTGATAGTGTTTAGTGTTGCCGGCTACGCCTGTTTTCCCGGTTGCCGTATCCGTTTCGAGGGTGTCTCCGGCCTGAGCGCCAGTTCGAGTACCGCGTCCATGTGATCGACGAAGTGAAACTTGAGTTCTTCTTTGACCTCTTTGGCTACGAGTTCGAGGTCCTTCTCGTTCTCCTCGGGCAGGATTATCTCCTTGATGCCGGCCCGATGCGCGGCCAGAACTTTTTCTTTGACGCCGCCGATTGGGAGTACGCGGCCCCTCAAAGTTATCTCGCCGGTCATCGCCAGCTCGCGTTTGACCGGGCGCTTGGTCAGCGTCGAGGCCAAAGCCGTCGCCATTGTGATGCCGGCCGATGGACCATCCTTGGGGATAGCGCCGCCGGGCACGTGGATGTGCGTGTCGAACTCGCTGTAAAAATGTTTGTCGATTTTGAGAACCTCGGCGCGGGAGCGCACATAGCTCACGGCCGCTTGCGCCGACTCGCGCATGACCTCGCCGAGGTGGCCTGTGAGAATCAGCTTGCCCTTGCCGCTCAAGGTCGTCGCCTCGACGGAGAGGACGTCGCCGCCCGCTTCGGTCCAGGCAAGCCCCGTCGCGACACCGATCTCGTCGGCTTCTTCGGCCAGCCCGTAGCGGAACCGGCTCGGCCCCAGGTAATCGTGGAGGTTCTCTTGCGTTATCTTCAAGCGCTTTTTCTCGCCTTCGACGACTTTTCGCGCCACTTGGCGGCAAATACCCGCTATTTTGCGCTCTATGTCTCGCACGCCGGCTTCCCGTGTATATTCACGGATGATTTTCCGGAGCGCCGCTTCTTCTATCAAGATGTTCTTGTCATTTAAGCCATGTGTCTCTACCTGCTTGGGGATGAGATACTCGGTCGCTATGTGTACCTTGTCTTCCTCAGTGTAGCCCGAGTATGGTATTACCTCCATGCGGTCTCTGAGCGCCGGCTGTATGGTCTCCAGCATATTCGCCGTCGTTATAAAGACGACGTCGGAGAGGTCGAAGGGGACCTCTAGGTAGTGGTCGCTGAAGGCGAAGTTCTGCTCGGGGTCGAGCACCTCCAGGAGCGCCGCGGTAGGGTCGCCCCTGAAATCGGCCCCGACTTTATCGATCTCGTCGAGCATGAATACCGGGTTTTTGGTCCCCGCCTGATGTATGGCTTGGATGATGCGACCGGGCAACGCCCCGACGTAGGTGCGTCGGTGTCCCCTTATCTCGGCCTCGTCATGGACGCCGCCGAGCGAAATCCGCACGAACTTTCTCCCGAGAGAGCGCGCGATAGATTTACCTATGGAGGTCTTGCCGGTTCCCGGCGGGCCGACAAAGCACAGGATTGGCCCGCGCATCTTCTCGGTCAATTTATGGACCGCAAGGTACTCGAGTACGCGCTTCTTGACCTGCTCCAGACCGTAGTGGTCTTCATCGAGTATCTTAGACGCCTCTTTAAGGTCGAGTTTTTGCTTCGATTTTTTCTGCCAGGGCAAACCGATGAGCCAATCGAGGTAGGTACGAATGACCGATGACTCCGCGGCCGCTTGAGGCATCTTCGCCAGCCTATCGAGTTCTTTGAGCGCCTTCTCGTTGACCGGCTTCGGCATCTTGGCCGATTTTATCTTGGCGCGCAGCTCATCTATCTCCGCGGCCTGTTCGTCCGCTATGCCGAGTTCCTGGTGGATGGCTTTTAGCTGCTCGCGCAGGAAATATTCTTTTTGGGTCTTCGTCAGCTGCTCTTTGACGCGCGACTGTATCTTGCTGCCTATCTCGAGTATCTCAAGCTCGCGGCTTAAGAAAGTCGAGACCCTCTCCAGGCGCTCGCGGGCGTTGACGGCTTCGATTATCCGCTGTTTTTCATCTATCTTAAGGCTCAAATGGAACGCGATAAAATCGGCGAGGCGGCTCGGCTCATCGATATTAGCGGTAGCCAGCAAGACCTCTTGCGGTATCGGCTTGCCCAGGCTCGCCGCCCGTTCGAACTGCGAGACGAGATTTCGCATGAGCGCCTCGACCTCGATATCTTTTTCTTCTTCTTCGTCCAAGACCTTTATCCTGACCCTGAAGTAAGGCTCGGTCTGTGTGAACTCGACGATCTCTATACGGCTGAGTCCTTCTACAAGCGCTTTAGCCGTGCCGTCGGGTATTTTCAGCTCCTGCATAATCGTGGCTGCCGTTCCGAGACGGTATAGGTCTTCTATCTCCGGCTCCTGGACATCGGCTATCTTCTGCGTGACCAGCGCAACGATGTGCTCTTCCTTCATCGCCGCTTCCAGCGCGTTTATCGACCGTTCTCTTCCTACGAAGAGGGGTACGACTAGGTTTGGAAAGATTATCATATCCCTCAGCGGGATTAGGGGTAATTCTTCTGGTATGACTATTTCTTCTTTGCCTATTTCAAGCATGCGACTCTCCTTCTTCAACATATTTTAGTCAACGCGCGGTACGGTCCTACTCACATTTATCCCCGGGTAACCGCATGGCTAATCCAAGACGGCGTAAATCTCGTTTCGACTTAACAGAGTATCGGATAACGTATAACGCTCCTTAATCGGGTGCGGGAACTTTCTCACAACGCTAAGGAGCCCGGCTGCCGCTGACGATAATAACTTTACCAGTTTTTTCGGATTTGCGGCAACAAGGGCGAGAGGTGTGGCGATGAACGACGGTTTCGGGAGGCTCGCAAAGGTCATCATATCCTTAGCGATAATAGGAGTGCTAATAAACGATGCAACCGTTGTGGCGACCAACTACTGGCTCGCGGACAAATTCGCCCGCTCGGTCGCCGAGGAAACCGCCGGCGCATATCGAAACTCCGGGGGCAAGCAAGAGGTCGCCCTCATGGCCGCTTACAAGATGTGCGAGCGGACGCGGAGCAAGCTTACCGGCTTTGCCGTCGAAAACGGTTTCGCGGTAGTGGAGGTCGAGACTAACCCTAAGAAAACCCTGTTCGCGCACCGTATCGGTTACTTCGACGCCTACTTGTCTGGTAAAGCGATCGCTCGGAGTGCCACCAACTAAGCCATCGTCGGCAGCTCCTCTTTTTCTTCGTGACCAGCAGTTTTTCTGCTAACAACAACTATCGGTTAGGCTCAATAAAGTTTATAATGTTATTACTATGTCAAAAATAAAGAAGAAACGGCCAATTTACGTACTAGACACCAACGTATTACTCTACAATCCAAGGGCGATATACGCGTTCCCGGACGCGGATGTCGTAATACCGGATATCGTCTTGAGCGAGCTGGACAAAGTAAAGACTTCGCGGGCCGACCGTGAGTTGCGCTACCGCAGCCGCCAAATCTCGCGGATTCTCTTCGACTTGTCCGAAAAAGGAAAGCTTACTGACGGGATATCCTTCGGCAAAAATTCTATAGTGAGGGTAATGAGCTTTGACCCCGGCAAGGGGACGCCGGAGACCTTCAGTGCGAAGAACTCGGATGATAGGATTCTGACCATCGTCTACCAAGTAAAACAAGATACCAATGGACGACCGGTGACTATTGTGACCAACGATTTGAATATGCTCTTGAAAGCGCAGGCGCTCGGAGTCAACGTTGAGCACCCGGGAGAGGAGTTTGCCTACGGCGGCGTCAAACGGGCCTTCTTTAAGGTAAAGGCCCAAAAGAAAGCGCTTACGGCAATCGCGGCGGTCGCGGCGGTCGCAATCGCTCTGGCATTCTTCCCGCAAATCACGGACTATTTGGGGCTTGAGCAAGGGGCGGGCATCCCGGAAGGGCCGCCACAGCTGGTCCAGGGCTTCCAGGATTACCAGAATAGCGTCAAGGCGCTGGAAACACAGCGAGATACGTACCTCGCGATAATCGAGAACAACCCAAAGGATATCCAAGCCCTTATCGGCCTTGGAAACACCTATTTCAACATGGGCCACTTGACTCAGGACAAGAAGAACTTTCAGACGGCAATCGAATATTTTAAAAAGGTGCTCGACATCGACACTGATCAAAACTCTACGCGAACGGACATGGCTGTCGCCTATTCATACCTGGGCACGACCGACTTGGCCATTCGCGAACTCAATACGGTGATAAGCAGGGACGACAATTTCTATCAGGCCTACTTCAACTTAGGGGTGATTCTCCTGCGAGAAGAGAGCGACCTGCTCAACGCCCGTTCGAACTTTATTAAGGTCAAGGAAAAAGCACCTAAAGACAGTATTTTCTACGTTCAAGCGGACGAATATTTGAAACAGGTCGAAGCCCGGTTGAATTCACAATCGAAAGGTGGGTAACGCGTTTGAATAACGAATATGATGTGCTGATAATCGGTGGCGGGCCCGCCGGCCTGGCCGCCGGCCTTTACGCGGGGCGCTCGATGCTCAAGACCAAACTTTTCGAAAAAGAACTTATCGGGGGGCAGGCCTCGATTACGGATATTATCGAAAACTACCCCGGTTTTCCCGAGGGCATCACCGGGTTCGAGCTTGCCGAAAAGATGCGCGAGCAAGCGCAAAAATTCGATGTCGAGCTGGATATGAGCGAGGTCACCTCGGCGGATTTGAGTGGTCCGCTAAAGAAAGTAACGACTCCCGACGGTGAGTATGCCGCTAAAGCGATTATTATCGCTAGCGGCGTGCGCCCGACCAAGCTCGATGTACCGGGCGCGGCGACGCTTACCGGGCGCGGCATCTCGTACTGCGCCACTTGCGACGGCCCGTTCTTTAGGGACAAGCGGGTCATGGTCATCGGCGGCGGCAACTCGGCCGTTGAAGAAGCTATCTACCTGACGAAATTCGCGAGCAAAGTCACGATTATACACCGGCGCGACCGACTTCGCGCCGAGAAAATAGTCCAAGACCGCGCGTTCAAGAACGAAAAGATCGACTTTCTGCTCGATTCGGTGCTCTCTGGGGTGTCCGGCGAGAACTCGGTCTCAGCGGTCACGGTAAAAAACGTCAAGACCGGTGAGGAAAGAGAGGTCGGCGTCGAAGGCATCTTCGTCTTCGTCGGGAACATCCCCAACACCGAACTCTTCGCGGGCGCGCTCAGTATGGACGAGGCCGGCTATATTATCACCGATGATACGTTGACCGCTTCCATCCCGGGCGTCTTCGCCGCGGGCGACGTCAGAAAGAATAACTTAAAGCAGGTAGTGTGGGCTGCCGCCGAGGGGGCGCTCGCCGCGGTATCCGCCGAAAAATTCATAGAGACTTAAGGATAGAGAGGAACGCTCAATGGGAGAGAATGTGGTCGAAGTAAGCGAGCAGACGTGGGATGCGGAGATTATCGGTTCGGACAAGCCGGTTCTGGTCGATTTCTGGGCGCAGTGGTGCGCACCGTGCAGAATCGTCGCCCCGGTCATCGAGGAACTCGCCGGTGAATTCTTAGAGAAAGTAAAGTTCGCCAAGTTAAACGTCGATGATAACCCGCGCATAGCCGGCGAGTTTCAGGTGTTGAGCATCCCCACCTTCATCCTATTCGAAAAAGGCGAAGCTAAGCGGCGGTTCATGGGCGCGATGCCCAAAGAGAGATTTGTCGATGAACTCTCGGAGTGGCTTGGATAACCGATGAAAATACTCGTAGTAGACGGGGCCGGCGGCAGCATAGGCCAGCAAATCGTCGCCAGGCTCAGGGAGCAACTCCCCGATAAGATAGAGATAATAGTGCTCGGGACGAACGCGATTGCGGCGAGCAATATGATGAAGGCGGGGGCGAACCGCGGGGCGAGCGGCGAAAACGCCTTTCGAATAACCGCGCCCGAGGCCGCCGTTATAATCGGCCCGATATCGGTAATCATGCCCAATTCGTTTATGGGTGAGCTTACCGCCGCGATGGCGGAGAGCTTATCGCTGTCGAAAGCCAAGAAAATCCTGCTGCCGATGAGCCAGCCGCATATCGACATCGTGGGGGCGAGCAACCTGCCGCTCCCCCACCTCATGGACGAGATGCTCAGGATGGTCAAGAGCACGCTCACCGGCAATAAGACCAGTAGAGTTGTGGAGGTTAAAGGGAATGTGTGAGACAAACGTATATATCGAGAAGGACGGCGAGCAAGAGATATTCATGAAAGATGTCGTTTCGATAACGCCATCGGGCGATAAACTTCTCCTCATCGACCTTTTCGGAGAACAAAAGCAAGTCAAGGCCGATTTCAAAGAGCTGAAGCTCCTCGACCATATGGTTATTTTAACGCCGAGCGAATAGCGTAGGTACAGACTACAGGCGGGCGCTGCATGCAAATAATCGGCAATTATTGCGTGCGCTCTCTAGGCAGCGCGCTCGAAACCTGATATGCTTTTGACAATCTAATAACTAATAACCAGACCACGAAGGTCCAGCGGGGCGAACCCCGCGAGTTCGTGGTTTTTGTTTTTGGTCGACAAACTGGTCGACCAACGGCGACGCCTAATCCGGGGCGAACGCCTCAAGGCCGAGCCGGAGGTGTGGAAATGTGTCAAGCAGGACTCAATACGACCGACTTTAAGGTCGCGATTTACCAGCTACTAGAGCATTTCAAGCTCTTGAATACCAACGCCGAGCAATGGGCGAGGCTCGCCGACGCGGCGCACGAGCACGAGCTTTCGGGCAAGCTCAAAGACGCCGGGGCGAAAGCGGCGGAGGCCGGGGCGCTCCTCGAGGCGGCGATGGAGGATTTGCGCCACCACAACCACGGACACGTCCATATCACAGAAGTTTAGTTTCGCCCGATGAATCGGGCACCCGCAATCGGACACCGAAGTGTCTAAGAGTAAACAACCATTGGAATTATTAAAGGAGCCGTAAATGCATATCCCCGATGGATTCCTGGACACGAAGACATGGGTGACGACAGCGGCGGCGGCGGGCATCGCGATAACCTATGCGGTACGCCGTGCCAACCAAGAGTTGGAAGAGAAAGACCCGCCGCTCATGGGCGTCCTCGCGGCGTTCATCTTCGCGGCGCAGATGCTCAACTTCCCGGTCGCCGGCGGCACCTCGGGCCATTTCCTCGGGGCAGCACTCGCGGCGATTCTCATCGGCCCGTGGAGGGCGATGCTCGTGATGCTCTCGGTCGTCGGCGTCCAGGCATTTCTCTTCGGCGACGGCGGCATCAGCGCGCTCGGGGCCAACGTGTTCAACATGGCGATTATAGCCCCCTCCGTCGCGTATCTAATCTACGGCGTGATAAAACGTTTCAGCACTCCGGTGGCGGCATTTTCGGCCGGGCTGGTATCTACGGTAGTCACGGCGCTCGTTGTCGCGGTCGAACTCTATTTATCCGGCACGGCGCCGCTGGCGATAACCGCCTCGCTCATGACCGGCTGGCATATCGTCATCGGGGCGGCCGAGGGTCTTATCACTGCTACCACCATCGGCTACCTAGCCAGAGTCCGGCCCGACCTTATCCAAGGCAATGCCGCGCTCGACGTGCGAAGCATCGCCGTCTTTTCGTCGATATCGATCGCGCTCGCGGTATTTCTGTCGCCGCTCGCATCCTCACTCCCCGACGGTCTCGAGCGGGTCGCGCACGACCTCGGTTTCATCGATAGGGCGACCGGTCTTTTTAATTCGCTCATTCCCGACTACGCCGTTCCGGGGCTGCGAAACGAGTGGCTGGCGACCGGCCTGGCCGGCCTGGTGGGCGTCTGTATCGCGCTAGGCGTCGGCTTCGGGCTCGCCGGCATTGCCAGGCGCCGGCAGGTTGGTGGAGAGACCGGCTAGAACGGGCTCGCAACTAGGCTAGGCTAAAAAATAAAGACCTGACCCCTGGTTCTTGGGAGAGGAAACCGACCGATGGATTCGCAACACACGCACGATGACAATGAGATACACTTTCACGACCACGCGCACGGGGCGGTTACGCATCGCCATGCCCACTATCACCAGCACGCCCATGAGAAAGCCGCCGACAAAAAGCTTCAAGAGGCGCACCGGCATACGCACACCTACTCATTCGAACTATACGCATACGCCGACTCCCCCATCCACCGCTTAGACGCGCGGACCAAAACGATAGCGCTCGTCGCGCTTATCCTGGCGGTCGTGCTTACCCCGGCGGCGGAAGTTTGGCGCTTCGGCCTGTACTTCACCGCGATAACGCTGCTCTATATGATAGCCGGAGTGCCGATTACCTTTGGTGTAAAGCGCTCGCTCATCGTCCTCCCTTTCGTGCTCTTTGCGGGGGCGCTCCTGGTGTTTATGCCGGACAAGCCCCACCCCGAAACCTATAATCTGGGATTCGCGCGCTACTCGATAACGCACGGGGGTCTCTACACCCTCTTCAACGCGCTCATTAAATCGTGGCTTTCGGTGCTGACGACAATACTTCTCTACTCGACGACGCCGTTTCCTAAATTCGTCAAGGGGCTAGAGCTTATCCGGGTGCCGCAGGTCTTAACGATGCTCTTCTCGTTTCTCTACCGCTTCATGTGGGTGCTGACGAGCGAGGTCAAGACGATGATGCGCGCCAGGGACGCACGCGCTTTCGGGGGAGGACGCATCTGGCACCTCAAAATCATCGGGCAAATGGTTGGGAGTCTCTTTATCCGCTCCTACGAGCGCGCCGAGCGGGTCTACGCGGCGATGTCGGCGCGGGGTTACGACGGGACGATAAAGACCCTCGAAGTGCCGGCGTTTGCCGCCCGCGACGCGGTATTCACCGTGCTCTTTTTCGTGACGCTATCGATTATTTTATTCTGGAGGCTCTAGATTTTGGATACTGTTTTGCATACTGTTTTAGATACCGTTTTGCATACTGTAATTCAAGCAGTCGGCTTGACCTATAGATACCCGGACGGGACCGCCGCGCTCAAAGGCATCGACCTTGCGGTGCGCGAGGGGGAGCGCGTCGCGCTCCTTGGCCCGAACGGCGCCGGAAAATCGACCTTCCTGATGCACTTGAACGGGACGCTCAGGGGCGAGGGCGAGCTTCTGTTAGACGGCCTGGCGCCGACCAAGCAGAACCTTAAGAAGATTCGCGGCCTCGTCGGCCTCGTCTTTCAAGACCCTGACGACCAGCTTTTTTTGACGACCGTCTTCGACGACGTCGCGTTCGGCCCGATAAACCAGGGTTTGAATGAGGCTGAGGTCGCAGCGCACGTAAAAGACGCCCTCGAGGTAGTCGATATGCTCTGGGCTACCAGCCGCTCGGCGCATCACCTAAGCTTCGGCGAGAAGAAGCGGGTGGCGCTAGCGACCGTCCTCTCGATGAACCCGAAGATACTCGTGCTCGATGAGCCGACCAGCAACCTCGACCCGCGGGCCAGAAAACGCCTGGAGACGCTTATCCTCGAACTCGGCCACACCATGATAATCGCCACCCACAACCTCGATTTCGCCTGGCGTACATGCGACCGCTCGGTGATTCTCTCGGGCGGCAAAATAGTAGCCGACGCCCCGACGCGGGAGCTGCTGGTCGATAGAGAGCTGCTTGAAGCCCACGGCTTGGAGCTGCCGCTCAGCGCGGAGCTGGAGGGGTTGCGGGGTTAAGGCGCACGCGACGCTTGACAATTAACACAAGACCCCAAGTAAAACCAGGCAGAACACACGGATTGCGAGGGCAAGCCGGCGTTTGACAAGCCCGCCTGCTTTCTATATAGTTCTGTGGTGTTGGACAATCGTATATAGAATCTATCCAGGTGCCCCATCGTGGGAGAATAGGGAAGCCGGTGCGAATCCGGCGCGGGCCCGCCGCTGTAAACGGGAGCCATCCGCATTATGCCACTGGGCAACACGTAGATAAAACAGGAATCGATATTCCGTAGCTGACCAGCCTTTTAGTGCTGACCGTTAGGGCTGAAGAGTATCAGGGCTAAAGCCCTACGAGCGCTGAGCTACAATTATCTACCGGCCCGGGAAGGCGCGGAAAAGGCAATGACCGTAAGCCAGAAGACCTGCCTGGGTATGCCGCGAAAGACTTTCGAGCGCTGGGAGTGCGGCGTTTGAGGATATATCTGGTCGATTACCTCAAGCCATTTTTGGCTTGAGGTTTTTTTGTTTTTCTAAGCTTTCAGTAATCAGCCATCAGCTTCAATCCATAGAAACCAGGAGGTATAAATGAAGACACAGCTTGAGTTGGCAAGAGACGGTCACATCAGCGAGGAGATGCGCAAAGTAGCACACGTCGAGGGCATCGACGTGGAAATATTGAGGCAACGTATCGCCAAGGGCACCGTGATCATCGTCGGCGGCTTGCGACAGGACTCGCGGCCGGTAGGCATTGGATACGGCCTGAGCAGCAAGGTCAACGCAAGCATCGGCACCTCGACCGAGATAGCCGACCTCGACCTCGAGCTTCGAAAGGCCGCGGTCGCGCTCGAGAGCGGCGCGGACACGCTCATGGAGCTGAGCGTCGGTGGCGACCTCGACGCGATACGGCGCGCAATCATCGAGGCGACACCGCTGCCGGTCGGCACGGTCCCGCTCTACCAGGCCTTCTGTGAGGCGACCGAGCGCTATGGCGACCCCAACAAACTCACCGAGGAACTCCTTTTTGACGTGCTCGAGCGCCAGTGCGCCGACGGTGTGGCCTTTATGGCCGTCCATTGCGGCATCAACCTCTACACGATAGAGCGCCTCAAGCGGCAGGGGTACCGTCACGGGGGCCTCGTCTCAAAAGGCGGCGCGACGATGGTCGGCTGGATGCTCGCCAACGAGAAAGACAACCCATTCTACGAGAGATTCGATAAGGTCGTCGAGATACTGAAGAAATACGATACGGTCTTAAGCCTCGGCAACGGCCTGCGCGCCGGCGCGATCGCCGACTCACTCGACCGCGCGCAAATTCAGGAGCTGCTCATCAACTGCGAGCTGGCGGAGGCCGCCCGCGAGATGGACTGTCAGGTGATGGTCGAGGGCCCCGGCCACGTTCCGCTCGACGAAGTAGAAGCGAGCATCATCCTCGAGAAGAAGATGTCGGGAGGCGCGCCCTACTACATGCTCGGGCCGCTCGTCACCGATGTCGGCGCGGGCTACGACCACATAACGGCGGCGATCGGCATCGCCATGTCGAGCCGCTACGGGGCCGACCTTCTCTGCTACATCACCCCCGCCGAGCACCTGGGGCTTCCCAACGAGGAGGACGTGCGCATCGGGGTCAAGGCCGCCAAAGTTGCGGCCCACGCCGGTGATATCGTGAAGCTGCGCGGCAGGGTGGCCGAGCGCGACCTCGATATGTCGCGCGCCCGTCGCGACCTCGACTGGGAGAGACAATTCTCGCACGCGCTCTTCGGCCAGGACGCACGGGCGATGCGCGACGACCGCAGCCCGGGGGCCGAGCACAATTGTACGATGTGCGGCAAATTCTGCGCGCTGGCCAACGCGAACCGGCATTTTATGTAATAAGTTAAGGAGCACCTGGCTGAGGGCTATGCTACCCTCAGCCAGGTGCTCCTTAGACCTTCACTTAAATCACACTAGTAAATCGCGCTAGTAAATACCGTATTCTTACTCTAACTCGGTGCCGGGAGCCAACTTGAATCCGAGCGACATGTTCTTCCTGGACTCGTTGAGCAGGTGGGCCACTTCGCCCCTGGTTACAAAGCTCTGACCTCTGATTTCGAGGTTATACTTGAGGCCAGCAGCGTCAGTATACTGACCATCCGCCTTTAATACTTTGTAGCCCTTGATCAATTTCTGATCGACGGCTACAGCGACGAGGGCTCTCAGGTCCGGAGATACGGTCTTGTAGTCCGCAAAGATCAAGTCGATAGCGACCGGGTCCGCAACCCTCTTGTCGAGACCGGTAGCCATAACTAAGGCCACAGCTACGTCTTCTCTGGTAGCCGCGGTGCCTGGACGGAATGAACCATCAGGAAGCATCGCGAGGTAAGGGAGGGCTTTCTGGACGTCTTTAAATGCCCAGTGCTTCTCGGAGAGATCCCTGAGTTCCACGCTATCCTCGGGAGAGGGCAACTGAAGACCGCGCGTCATAGCCGTTGCGAACTCCGCACGGGTAACCGCCTTGTTTGGACGGAACATTTTATCCGGATAACCCTTGAGAGACCCTACGGCCATCATGTCGAAAATATCGGCGGCGGCCCAGTGGTACCCGGCTGCGCCTACTGTTGTGGTTGTTACATCTGTAGGCATGCTAAACCTTGGCAAGAAGGCGTCCCTTGAAGGCGTCACTGTGAAATCATCCGGCATTTCTAATCCCGTATTGGCGCTAGCTATCGACATTCCCATCAACGAAGTCGCCAGCATGCTTACCGCAAGCAAAGTAGCGGCTTTTTTCTTTAACTTACTCCTAAACGTACGCATGAAATTTTCATCCTTTCATCATATCTTGGCTTGGTTTTAAAGATCTAAATCCGACCTAACTGCACCCAAATCCGACCTTTTATTACCGCACATTCCCACCCCCTTTTTTTGTTGTCGGGTTGTTTTATATTTCAAACCCCTGTTAGAGTCGGTGCCCATTCGTCAAGCCCCTTGTCTAAAAAAAATACTAGCGGATAGGCGGTAAGGAGTGGTTAAAGTATTGTAAATAGATTGTTACAATTTATGGGATATAATTAAGAATTGAATCGCTGTACTGTAGATATGTTGTTAAATAATTGAAAAATAAATGTTACATACTCTAGTACTCCATCACACGTTTTATGAGTCGTCATTCTGAGTGAAACGAAGAATCTCTAAAGCTTGAGATTGTTCGGTCGTTTTCAACTCCCTCAGAATGACGGATACTAGTCGATGTATGTGTGATGGAATACTAGATGAGAAAGGCCCTGACGATCACTGCCGCCATGACGCCTACCCGAAACGACCGCAAAGGTAATTCTCCGTCTCCCGGCAACGCGGACGGATCGACATCTCGGCCGTAGGACCTTCTTCGATCAAGCGACCGTTCAAGAAAAATGCCATGCGGTGGGAGATGCGACGCGCTTGGCCCAGGTTGTGGGTGACGATAATTATCGTGTACTCTTCACACAGCTGTAAGAGAAGCTCCTCGATCCGGGCTGTTGAGACCGGGTCAAGTGAAGAACACGGTTCGTCCAACATTATGACCTCCGGTTTTACCGCCAGAGCACGCGCGATACAGAGGCGTTGTTGTTGGCCGCCGGAGAGAGAAAGCCCGGATGCGTTTAAATTATCTTTCACTTCGTTCCACAGACTCGCCTGGCGCAGGCTTTCTTCTACGATTTCTCCGAGTTCCGCTTTCTTAATTCGCCGATTACTCTCACGCACTCCAAAGGCGATATTGTCGAAGATTGACATCGGGAACGGATTTGGGTGCTGAAACACCATCCCCACCTTGCGCCTTAAAGTAGCGAGATCGACATCCCGGGCGTAAATATCATAGCCGTCGAGGGTTATATCTCCCTCTATCCTAAATGATTTTATGATATCGTTCATCCGGTTCATGCAGCGCAGATAAGTGCTCTTGCCGCAACCCGAAGGTCCGATGAACGCTATGATTTCATTTTCAATCACGGGAAGGTCTACGCTGAAAATAACCTGTTTCGGCCCATACCAGGCATTAAGATTTCTCGTCTCTATTTTGACGGTATTTGTTTTGGCCGCCATTTTAGCTCGCTCGCCATTCTCCTCGCTCAAAGGCGCGGGGCCGTACGATTGGTTTCTCAAAAATTGCATATCTTTGTTCTCCATTTTAGACTCCGATTCAATAATTGTTGGTCACCCCGGCCATACCTGTGTTGTCTTTTCCTGTCATACCTGTGTTATCTTTTTTGTTTTGCCCAAATAATCAACGATCAGATTGAGCGCTAGAATTATAACCATAAGGACGAACACCGCTCCAAAAGCCTTATTTGGAGAGTTTCCTTCTCCGGCGGGAGACGAATAAAAGATATAGGAGGTCAGGGTGCTCCCGGAATGCTGGATGACGGCAAGCCAGTTCCATGGCAACCACCATTGCTCGGCGCCCGTCATCGTCATGCTGCCGCCCACGCAAAGCCAGATAATGGCGGTATCGCCGGCTATAAGACCTATGCCCAGAATTATTCCCGTAATTATTCCAGGCCTGGCCGCCGGCAAAACGGCCCTCTTAATCGTTCTCCAGCGCGTAGTTCCGAGAGCGTAAGCCGCGTCTCGATAGCTCGACGGGACGGATTTTATAGATTCCTCCATGGCTTTTATGACAAACGATATAATATGGAGTATCATTACTATCCCCCCGACAAGAAATGAATTCCCAAATGACAGCTCGGCCCCTTCAACTTTACTGCTGAAGATCGCCAATTGCGGGAGGCTGAATACCGCCAATCCGAATATCGCCAATACCGCGCTCGGAACTCCGGCAAGCACATCGATGCCGAGAGACATCAATCGGGTTGGTAATTTATCTCTACCCGCATACTCCGTAAGGTATATGGCGGTACCAAGGGCTATTGGGGTTGTGATCACCGAGGTGATCAATATTATGATGATTGTTCCGGCGATTGGTGTAAGTATCCCCCCGCTCAATTCTTCTTTAAGGCTTGGCAGCGGATCGGTCAATAGAAACTCTAAATTTATCGCTTTGGCGCCGACGATTAGCGGGTATATAACCAATCCGGCGCAAACAACCACGATAATCGCCGTACTTAGCCAGCACAAAAACGGCCCCGGCGAAGTCCGGTTTCGCTTTTTCTTCAACGCTATATCGATCATTCGACCATCCCCATCACTCTCTTTTGGAACCTGTTAAAGGTAATTCTCGCTGTTAAACTTAGCAAAACACTTACTAGTAGAAGTAACGAGCCAATTGCGAATAGCGCCGTTTCGACCGTTTCCGCCCCCATAGTCTCTTTATTGTCTACGATAGCCGAAGCCATGGTGCGAATCGGTTCAAGAAAAAAGACCGCCCCGTGTGAGGGATCGGGCATAAAAGCCATGGCGCCGGCGACCATCGATAAGGCAATAGCTTCCCCAACCGCCCGGCCCGATGCGAGAACTATCCCCGCGACTATACCGGGCGTTGCGACCGGAATAACCACTTTCACTATAGTTCTCCAACCGTTTACACCTAAAGCGAGGCTTGCCTCCTTGTAGGTTTTCGGTACGGCCCTTAAAGCATCGACGGCAACCGTTATAAAAAAAGGAAGGATCATGAATGTCAAGACCAAGATTCCGGCGAGCAAACTCTGTCCGTCAAGGGGAACTATTTTAATGTATTTCAATGCTAACTCATCGCTAATGAACCAATCCATAATCAGCGGAACGACTATCATTAAGCCGATTAACCCAAAGACGACCGAGGGAATTCCCGCGAGAAGTCGTATTATCGCCTCTACCGGTGAGCGAATAGCATCCGGTGCCAGTTCGGCTAGAAAAATAGAGCACCCGATTCCTAAAATAAAAGTAAGTATAAGCGCCCCGCCCGTGGCTATGAACGTACCGACGATAACCGGCAGAGCGCCAAATCGCCACATAGGCTCGACACTGGCCCATGCTTTGCTTATATCTTGATCCCATCCACCGGCGGTGACAAAGCGTACACCATTATGCACAAAGATGGGAATCGCTTCCTTGATAACGAAAAAGATTACTACTAAAACCAGGCTGCCTGAGATAATCGCGGCCAAGAGGAGCAATTTTTCCACAATTTTGTCCCAGAGACGATACCGCCGGGATGCGCTTTCTATCCTGAGGGGGCTATAAACTTGTTTAAGGACGATATTCTCTTGCTCTACGCTACTAGCCGTTTTTGAATCAAAAGCTTTCATGCGCCTCATTTACCTTTGCTGAAATTGACTTCTTGTATCCGCCAACGGAGCGGTTTTGGCCTACCCGTAATGGCCGGACAACCTACCTTAAGACACCCTGAAAAGTGCCGGCTTATTATCTAGTCTCATCTCTGGCGACAAACCGGCACTTTTCAATATTGAGCGTTATCGCTTTAATGGGTGCTTCTCCGGCCAAACTCTGCTCACCTTAAATGCCTCAACCGGAGAGAGGCCGCGAAACTTTCCCTTAACCGTTACGGCAAGTTACGGCATAAAATCCTTTTTTGCTATTTTCTTGCCCGCCGCGCTTATGCTGAAATCGATGAACGCCTTCGATAGCCCCGTAGGCGCTCCCTTGGTAACAAAGAAGAGCGGCCTAATTACAGGGTAGTTTTTCGCGGCGAAGTTTTTCTTTGTGGGCGCCTTGCCGTCAATAGCTAATCCCTTTACGCTCGGGTTCAGGTAGCTGGCACCGATATAGCCGATTGCGTTTTTATTCTTAGTTACCGCTTGACGCACCAAACCATTGTGGGCAAATTCCTTTACTGTTGGCGCCGGCTTTTCCGTGCCGAGAAAGTGCTCGTTGAAGTATGCGAACGTACCCGACGCCGTATCGCGTCCCTGCGCCATAATAGGCGCATTGGCGCCGCCAAGCTCTTTCCAGTTTGTGATCTTTCCAAGGTAGATATCTCTAACCTGAGCTTGAGTTAGTCCCTTGATCTTGTTTGATTTATGAACAACAACCACGAGCGCCTCATTTGCGATCTTTGTCGCTACCAAGCCGTCTTTTACTTCTGCCGGCTTCAACTCACGGGATGACCCGGCCATGGGTACTTTTCCGGCCTGTACTTCCTTAATGCCCGCGCTTGAACCGGGAGCGGTGACATTGACCTTGACTCCCTTGTTCTTTTTCACGAAACCGGCCTTCAATTGTTCGGTCAACGGCTGAACTGTTGTAGACCCGCTGATATTAAGTGTTCCTGTGAGCTTGGAAGCGAAGGCCGGTGTCGCGGATAGCATAAGCGTAACGGCGACTATCGACGCAACAAGCTTTTTCTTGCTTAACAACTTATTTGCAAACATTTCAAAAACCCCTTTCCATACTTTTTCCCATACTTTTCCACAGTTATACTGTGGTGTAATCCGACTGCTTTAACTTATCAATCGCTTAAAGTCCGTACGGCTTAAATAGCCTGATGTAACTCGAAACCCGATCAAACAATTTATCGCTCTTCTATTATCGCTCTTCTATTTCTTCTAGTTTTCGACCATCGCACTTACTTGACCGGGTCAACTAATTCTTGCTAATCAACTAACTCTTAACTCTTGCTAACACACTTGCTAACACACTTACCAACCAACACGAACTAACACAATTTCTTGCCGCCCTATCACCTCCATGTCGGCTAATATTTGGCCGTCCAACTCGTAACGGATTTACCAGCGCGCTACAGTGAAATGCTAACATCGAGCCTTATGGAATTGGTTAAAATGAGGTTTAAACATTGTAAAAAGATTGTTAAACACGGCGCGGCGTCACGAGCGTAATTATGGGCTCGGGGATTACTAAAACATTACCAGAAATTGTAACAATTTCTTTACAATAGTTTAACCATTGTTCGTCGTCCATCCGTTAAAATTTTCCTGAAAACAGTGCCGCGGATATTATCGGTTACGGGTATTTCCGGTATTTATATCGAATCGGCAAAGAAAAATTACGGAGTAGCTGAAAGAGACAGAGCAAGGAGGGGCAAGGTGCTGGTGCTAAAGGTTATGCCGTCTCGGGAGAGTATTAGACCTATTGAACTATTTGTGCAATTTGCGACATTCGCGGCGATATTGTTGTCGACTTTGTTTTGGCTGCCAGGTACGGCTTTCGCAACCCCAAGCCTTAACTTGAGCCCGCTCGGCGGTGCTTCAGGCACGGGGATTACCGTTACGGGCAGCGGCTTCGTCGCGGGTCAGGCCGGCTCGGTCTGGTTTGACGCCAACGGCGACGGCATTAAAGATCCCGCCGAGTCCCAAAGTAGTGTGACTACCGATGGTTTTGGCAATTTTAGCACCGCTCTGACCGTGCCCGGCGTAGCCCCGGGGTATTATCCTATCCGGGTCGATATTCCCGGCGGGGGCATTATCGAGGGCGAAGCTTTGTTTATAGTTAGAAATCCAAGCTTAACCTTAGGGACGACCAGCGGGCCGCCCGGCAGAGCGGTTATCGTTACCGGTAGGTACTTTGCCCCCGGTAGGGCGGGCTGGGTCTGGTTTGATACCAACAACAATTATATTAAAGACCCCGGCGAGCCGGCTATGCAAGTAACATCCAACAGCTACGGCGGATTCTACGCCTCGATTACCGTCCCCAACGTAGCGGCGGGAGCTTACCCTGTAAGGGCCGACCTTCCCGAAGGCGCCTATGTCGAGGGTGAGGCGATCTTTACCGCCATTCCTTCCATAAATCTAAACCCGACCAGCGGTTCACCGGGCACATTTATTACTGTTACCGGTAGCGGGTTTGAGGCGAATAAGCCCGGCTGGGTCTGGTTTGACGCCAATAAGAACGGCGTCAGGGACACCGGTGAGCCTACCGCGGCGGTAACAAGTGACGCTTTCGGTAGAATAATAGTCGCCCTGCCTTCACCTACCGGTGGCTTACCACCGGGGTCTTACCCCGTCCGGGTCGACCTTCCCGCGGGTAACGCCGTTACGCCTACTCAAAACTTCATGGTAAAGGGCTCAATCTTGGCTTTGAGTGCTAGAAAGGGAATACCTGGCGGAACGATCAATGCTGTCGGCAGCCGCTTTCCGTCAAATACATCCGGCTGGGTCTGGTTTGACGCCAATAAGAACGGCGTCAGGGACACCGACGAGTTCTATAAAAAGGTGACCACTAATGCTCATGGTGGTTTTGTAACTTCCCTAACCATACCTAAGGTGGCAGCGGGAACCTATCCCGTCCTTGCCGATATCCCAGGGGGCGGATTTGGCGCGATTTCGGCGAGCATAGTGATTCTGGCGGAGCCAACCCTCTCTTTGAGCGTGAACAGCGGAGCGCCGGGCACGATACTCATCGTTAACGGACGGGACTTTAAGGTCTGGTCGTCCGGGAGAATTTGGTTTGATATCAACGGCAACGGCAAAAAAGATGCTAACGAACCCTCCAGAAGCGTAAAAACCGATAGCTTCGGCAAGTTCAGGGCCACCCTGACCGTGCCCGACCGGGTCCGGCGCGGTGCGTACGCGGTATATGCCGATATACCCGCCTGGGGTAGGCCCGAGGCGGTGGCGGATTTCTTTGTAACCACCAACAGGCCTTCCGACGATTTGACGGGTGATAATCCGGATGTTAGTATGGCCACGCCGCCGGATGGCGCGGTTAACGTACATCGCTACCCGTCAATACGGGTTACTTTCGACACCCGCATTATAAAAGGCCCGGATTTCTCGAGTATTACTTTATCGGATGAGGACGGCAATGTCGTAAGAGCCGGCGTAAGGCTTTGGGGCAAAATGCTTAGAATCAGGCCAACCGGGATATTGAAGAGAGAGACGACCTACGTGCTTACCATTCCGGCTGAAGCCGTCTCGGATACCAAGGGGAAAGGTCTTGACGAGGATTTCATCCTAACGTTTACCACAAAGAGATAGTCGCTACCGTCGTATGATTGCTTAATCAGGAGCCATTCACCGCCGCCCAAGCCCTCCCCTAAAAAGAGGAGGGCTTCTCGCTACCGTGTGCTCGATGAACCCGAAGATATTACTCCTCGATGAGCCGACCGGCAACCTCGACGGCGTCTGTTTAAGGCGCCACACCGGCGTCGGCGTCGATCACTAATCGGCTAGCGCGCCGCTATTCTCCAAGCGCCATAAGTTTGCCGTCGCCTAGCCCTACGAAGAGCATGTCGTCTCGCGCCGCCAGCGAGCCGTTGGCGCCCATCGCGCGCCGCCATTTCTTGGCGCCGCTCTTTATGTCGAGCGCGTAGAGGTTACCGTCATTCGAGCAAACATAGACCGTCTGGCGCGTAATCAGCGCCTTGGTGTATATGGGACCGCCGGTCTCAAACCGCCAGATGAGCCGGCCGGTCGCCGCGTCGAGCGCGTAGAGATTGCGGTCACCGGAGCCTATATAGACCACCCCATCGTATGCCGCCGGCGTGGCATAGATGGCCAAGCCGGTCTCGTATTCCCATTTCTTCGAGCCTCTCGCGGCGTCGAGCGCGTAGAGCTTACCGTCGTTTGAGCCGAAATAGAGGGTCTCGCGGTAGACGAGCGGGTCGCAATAGATGTGGTCGCCCGTCTTGAAGGACCACTTCTTCCGCCGGGTCGAGGTATCGAGTGCGTACATATGACCGTCGTTTGAGCCGACAAACACGGTCTTTTTATAAGCCGCCGGTGATGAGAATATCGGGCCGCCGGTCTTATGGAGCCATGTTAGCTTGCCGCTCTCGGCGTCGAGCGCGTAGAGCTTGCCATCCGCCGAGCCGCAGTATAAGACCCCGTCGGAGACTGCGGGTGAGGTGAACAACCTGCCGCCGGTCTTGAAGGACCACTTCCGCGCCCCGTTTGCCGCGTTGAGCGCGTATACGGACTCGTCCTTCGACCCTACGAATATCGTATCCTTCGACCGAACCGGGGATGCGCTCATCGGCTGTCCGGTCTTAAACTCCCACTTCGCGCGACCGCTCCCCGCGTCGAGCGCGTAGAGTTTGCCGTCGTTTGAACCGACATATATCGTATCTCCGGCCAAGAGCGGGGATACCTCTATTACGTCGCCGATTTGAAGTTGCCATTTTACACTAAGCGGCGGTTCGAGATGGCTTACGCTCAACACTCCCGTATCGCCTGCGAAAGATTTCTTTGTCGCGGCGTCACTCCGGCGGCCGAGCGCGTAGACCATGCCATCGGAGGTGCCCAGATAAAGGAGACCCTCACTCACGACGGGCGCGGCATAAATCGGCGAGTACGTGTTACAGGCCCACCTCTGCTCGCCTGTCGCAACGTCAAGGACGACGATACGCTCTTCGCTCGTTGCGATATAGACGCTAGAACCCGATATGACCGGCGAAACCGTTATGGCATCGCCGGTGTCGAAGCCCCAGAGTTCGGTGCCGTCGTGTGGGTTTAGCGCGAAAACCTTCCCGTTGTTAGCGCCGACGATTAGGACACCCTCGGATAGCGCCGGTTTTGCATATACGGCGCCGCCGGCTGAAAACTCCCACCTCTTCTTCCCGCTTGCCGTTTCGACGCAGTAGAACGTGCCGTTCCACGAACCGGCATAGAGAACGTCATCGTATGCGAGGGGCGAGGCGCTTACCGGACCATCCGTCTTAAACCGCCATTTCACCGTGCCGACGAGCATATCGAGCGCAAAGATAGCGCCGTCCTCCGAGCCGACGTAGACTTGGCCGACGCCAACGGTCGGAGTCCCTACGACCCGCCCGCTTACCTCGGCATCCCAAACCCGCTTCCCGTCTTCGGGCTTGATCGCGATGACCCTGCTGTCACCATCGCGGCCGGTCGCGTCCCAGGCCGACACAAAGAGCCTACGCTGCGCCGATACCGGTGAGGAGAGGTTCGTATCAGCCCCAGCAGAAAACCGCCAAAGTTGCCGGCCCCCTGCCGAATCGAGCGCGTAGAGGTAGCCGTCGCTTGAGCTGACATAGGCACTGCGTCCCGCCACGACCGGTGCCCGGACGATGCGCTTGCCGGTCTTGAATGTCCACTTTTTCTCGCCGCTTTGCGCGTCGAGCGCGTAAAGCATATCGTCTTCCGAACCGACATATACGAGTCCATCGGCGACGGCTACCGACGAGACCACGGCACCCCCCGCCTGGTACTCCCAGGCCTTGAGGAGCGGCGGTCCCGGCTCGGCTGAGAAATTAACGGCGCCCGACGTATCCGCGACACCAACGGGTGCCTGAGTATTTCTCAGAAGCGAGATGGTCGTGAGGATAGCGACGAGCGCGATTAGAATGAGCGCAACAACGATTAGCGCGATAGAGGTACGGCTCAACGCGCGAGACGAGGCGGTCTCTGTCTGGGAAGCGCTTTCACGCCGAGGCATGAATATCTTCGGTATCCCGCCGGCGCGGCGCTCCCGTTCTGGGCCTGTCGGCATATGGCTTCTCCTGTTCTATAAATATCACTATCGGCGAAAAAGCCTGCTTTTCTTGCGACTGTATAGTGCCCGAGTGCCCGAGTAAGGCCTGAATTATTTACCCGAAATGACTGTTATAATAACATCCGCATCTCAACTATACTACCTTGCGCTCGTATTATCCAGATGAAACCGGCGCCTGTATGTGCGCTGCTCGGGCCTGGTCCGAGTGATTGAGCGACCGCAAGAACGGGTAAATATGCGGGGATTTTTTGGACTTCAAGCGCGGTAGACATTACAATAGGGTACAAATAAGAAGCGTTTGATATGTTTACGCTTTGATAGCGGGTGGCGCATGAGTGAGAGTGGCTATAATATCGCCATAATCGGGGCGGGAAAAGTCGGGGCGGCCGTTGGCTACCTCCTGCGGAGGAAGGGACACCGCATTGCCGTCGCGGTCACGGCGAGCGAGGCGTCGCTCGAGAAGGCCGCCTTGTACCTGCCGGGAGCGCGCCTTGTGCGGGACACCGGCGAAGCGCCGGCCGATTCATACATAACTGCGGATCTTGATGTCATCCTTATCACGACAAAGGATGGTCAAATCGAGAGCGCCTGCAAAAAACTCGCGGCGGGCGGCGGGCTCACCCCGTCACAGACCGTAATACACATGAGCGGCGCGGCCGGCCTCGACCTGCTATCCTCCGCCAAAGAGGCCGGCGCCGGTGTGGCGAGCCTTCACCCGATACAATCGTTTGCGGGCATCGAGCTTGCCGTGGAGCGCCTGCCGGGCTCCTACTTCGGTCTGACGGCGGAGGGGACGGCCCGCGAGGTCGCCCTGCGAATAGCCGCCGACCTCGACGGCAAAGTCGTGGAGGTCGCCGATGGACACAAGACGCTCTACCACGCCGCGGCCTGCGTGGCCTCGAACTACCTGGTGACGCTGGTATATACCGCGCAAAAACTCTACGCGGCCGCCGGTTTCGAGGAGCGCGCCGCGGTAGAAGCGATGATGCCGCTGATAAAAGGGACGCTCGCAAACATCGAGAGCGTCGGAGCCGCGCCTGCGCTTACCGGGCCGATTGCCCGCGGGGACGCCGAGACTGTCGAGCGGCACCTCAAAAAACTCGTCGTCATGGACGAAGAGATAATCGAGACCTACCGCATGCTGGGGCTAAGAACAGTCGATATGGCTGTGACAAACGGGGGCTTGAGACCGGAAGTCGCGGCCAAACTCTATGCGGCGCTCAAAGCGGAGCATGGGTAGCGGGCGTGTTTGCGGTTGCCTGTTTATAGCGCAAAGCGCGGCGGGGAGAGGAGAGGCCGGCGGAGGGGACGGCCCGTAGGCGCCTATTTGTATTCGTGAGACAAAGCGGCGCGGAAAAACGGGCCCGTGGATGGTGCGGGTACGTTTTGGCTTGTATAATAAGCGCTCTAAACAGAGCAAAACGCTAGATAAAGCGCATAGGATGTTCAAACGGGGGAGGAAATAGCAGATGGCGGGAAGGGTGAACATACAGACACTGCGGGAGATGAAATCGAAGGGTGAACGAATAACGATGCTCACCGCATACGACTATGCGTTCGCCGGAATATTGGATGCGGCGGGCATTGATATTCTGTTGGTGGGCGATTCGCTCGGCATGGTCGCTCTCGGGTACGAGGACACGCTGCCCGTGACCGTCGAGGAGATGATACACCACACCAAAGCGGTGGCGCGCGGCTCCACGCAGGCAATGATCATAACCGATATGCCGTTTATGTCGTACCAGGTATCCGATGAAAAAGCGCTCGAGAACGTCGGCTCTATTATGAAATTCTCGGGCGCGCAAGCGGTCAAGCTCGAAGGCGGGTCGCGTATCGTGGGGCTGGTTAAGAAGATAACGGACGCCGGCATACCGGTCATGGGACACCTGGGCCTGACGCCGCAATCCCTCCACCAGTTCGGCGGCTACGGCCTGCGGGCGCGCGGCGTCGATGAGGCCAGAGTCCTCCTTGACGATGCGCTCGCCCTCGAAGCGGCCGGTGCGTTCGCCATCGTACTCGAGAAAGTCCCGGCGGAACTCGCCGAGCTGGTCACCGCCGGCCTCTCCATCCCCACCATCGGCATCGGGGCGGGACCCAATTGCGACGGCCAGGTGCTTGTCACCAACGACCTCCTCGGCATGTTCGAGAAGTTCACGCCTAAGTTCTCCAAGCAATATACGAATCTTAGGGCCATCGTCGGCGAAGCGGTCCAAAGCTATATCACCGAGGTTCGAACCGACGTCTTCCCAACCCCCGAGCACTCCTACGGCATGGATGAAGCCGTCCTCGATACGTTTATAAAGATGATCGATAAGGGGCTGGAGGAGTCTTAATAATAGCATGTAACATCGTGGTGTTACGTGTTTGCGCATAGTTGGCGTTTGCCTTGCAATTGTAACAGTACGCTGATATAATAGCACCGCTGACTAGGTGTTTTACAGTAACGGCGCCGACCATGACGAGCATTGAGATGTTTGAGACACATACCATTGTTGAGCTGCGAAAGAAGCTGGGCGCGGCTCGCGCGGAGAATAGAAGAGTCGGGTTTGTGCCGACGATGGGCTACTTCCACGAAGGCCACCTGACGCTGATGCGCGAGGCGAAGAAACGGGCCGACGTAGTCGTGGTGAGCATCTTCGTAAACCCGACGCAGTTCGGGCCAAGCGAGGATTTTGAAAAGTATCCGGTAGACCTCGACCGCGATAGGGCTATGGCGGAGAGCGTCGACGTCGACATACTATTTACGCCGAGCGCCGGGGAGATATATCCCGAGGGTTATGCGACCTCGGTTAACGTTGAAGGCATCGCCGATGTGCTCTGCGGCAAAAGCCGTCCCGGGCATTTCAGCGGAGTCGCCACCGTCGTCGCCAAGCTCCTCAATATAGTCGAGCCCGACATAGCGGTCTTCGGCGAAAAAGATTGGCAGCAGCTCGCCGTGGTGCGCAGGATAGCGGCCGACTTGAACATCGACAGCGAAATCGTCGGTGTACCGACGGTGCGGGAAGCGGACGGGCTTGCGATGTCCTCGCGCAATGCCTACCTCTCGGCCGGGGAGCGAAAAGCGGCGCTCGTGCTCGCGAAAGCGCTTAAAATCGCGCAGGAGATGGTAGATAAGAATATAAGAGAGTCGGCCGAGGTTGAGCGGGCGATGCGTGACGTAATCGAGGCTGAGAGTCTCGTCGAGATTGAATATCTCGAGGTCCGCGACGCTCAAAGCCTAGCTGAAGTCGCCAAAATCGCGGGCGACACTTTGATAGCGATAGCGGCCAGGGTCGGCGGAACTCGCTTGATCGATAACGCAGTGGTGCGACCGGCCTAACAAGCCGTCACACGGCCGGAGCTTGAAAAATACGGCGAATTGTTTTAAATTAGATGTTATCCTTTCGTATAGTTGAAACAGGTAGGAGCATATGCAACGTTTTATGCTGCGAGGCAAAATCCATAGGGCGACGATTACCGAGGCGAACGTCGATTATATCGGGAGCGTCACTATCGATAGCGGGCTTATGGCACTTGCCGACATCCTCGAAAACGAAAAAGTAAGTGTGGTCAACCTCGATAACGGTGTCCGCCTGGAGACCTACGCCATCGCCGGCGCGCGAGGCTCGGGCGTCATCTGCCTCAACGGCGCCGCGGCGCTCTTGATGCAGCCGGGCGAGAAGGTCATCATCCTCTCATACGCAATAGTATCTGAGAGCGAGATAGCGGAGTGGCAACCGAGAGTCGTCCTGGTGGACAACGACAACAAACCGGTCACCGCCGCCGATGTCTTGCAGCCGACAACGAGCCGGTAGCGCTGCAGCTAGGTCAAAGATTCTTATCACTTTTACTCGTCGCACACCGGCCCTATCGCTATAATGGTATCCATGGATAAGAACGTCTTGATCATCGGTTATGGCAACCAGCTTCGCGGCGATGAGGGCATAAGCGATATCGCGCGCAAGCTAGTCTCCCAGGCCGCGCGCGATATCGTTGAACTTGTTGAAAAGCTCTGAGAGCGATTCTTTGTTTTAGACGTGAAAGCTAGATGCCTTTATGGCAGTTGCCGAGCTGCAAATGGTTAAATTCCATCACTACTTGGAACATCTGTGAGTTTCTTTAACCCATTCGCTTTGTTTTCTTTCTCAATCTGGTCCAGTTCTTGCGCAAAGGTAGCTGCATCAAATGTATAATCCCTGTTCGTTAGTTTGCCGTTTTCTTCTTTGAATTTTCCTTGGACTCCAAGTACGTAGTAACCGAAGTCATCTTTGTCTGTACGATCCCCTTTATCGTCAGTGAGGAACAGAACTACTTGTTCTCCTATTTGAAAGGTAACATACCCTTCGCCGGGATCGTAGATCATTTTGGCGTTTTCCCCACCTTCGGTACGGACCTCGACTTCAGCACCAGGGTTGCCCCTAAATACTTTGTCCACCTTAACTATATAGTCTGTTGCAGGAAAACCTCTTAAATCATCTTGCACCTCTGAAGAGACGACTTCCCCCGACACGATAACAGTAGCAAGGTTAACTAGTTCGTTTTTGTCATGATATGCAAAGCTAGCATCTGCGCTAACAACTGTTTTTCCGGGACTGATCATTTTCCCGTAACCATAGGCTGCAAGGGCACTCACTGTTAAGGTTGCTGTCAGAAGCAAGGTGACTACTTTTATTTTTTTCATGTCTGTCTCCTTTCGATACTTGTTATATTAATTAAACCACCTAGCGGTAGAAGCTCTGGCAGCGTCTTTGTTTAATAAAGTATGCGTATAAGCATAAGCAATGCCCACTACCAAAGTCCCGCCGATCATTACCACCAACAAAGCGACAAACAATTTCTTCATGTTCCCTCCTAACCAGCATACACTTGTTCAAACATGGAAGACAATCACCGCGTTAAAAAGAAAATTCATCCCGCGATTCACCGCCCCCTCGCAAATTGATTCTGATTGGAAAATCCGACTATCGTAAAGTAGCACTACGTTTATAGGCTACCAGAGGGGGGATGGATGTAAAGGGTATCTTGTATGTTTATTTCGTGGGTTTTTCTTGCATATAAGTATATCTTACCGGCGCTATATCAAGGTAATTCGCCGTCAAGCCGCCGAACGTCGACTCGATGTCCGGCCTGATTTTGTCTTTTAGTTTATCGACTGTCATCTTACGCCCTCTTTATCGAATCGAGAACTCGTCCGTCATGGCTGAACAAAAAAAGGCCCCTCCGCGGAGGGGCCTAAAAAGACGAAGGCATGGTCAACCGAAACGCCTGCGAGCGGGCTAGCTCGCGCGCCTCACCAATAGGAGACGCTTACTCGCGCTCGCGAGGTGCTTCGGCTGGTAGCGCGGCCTCAATATCCGGATCTCCGCGCTCGCGGGCTCCATCAACTCGCGAAGCCCCGCGAAGACACCGATACCGACACAGACGTCGCCTATGCTGAACGCGCCGCCAAACGATAATGCCTGGGGCATAGATAAGACATCACCGAGAAACCAGAGGAGCGGAGGGTCGGCTGGATACCCTAGATTAACGAGGCCGGTGCCCGCGACCGCTATCGAACCCGGCATATAGCCGCCGTTCGAGAGTATCGCAAAGAAATTAAGGAGCAGACCCGTGGCGATAACCGGCGCTCCGGCGATGCCGCGATTGGCAAGCATGAACACGATGATGAGCGCGTAGGATGCGCCGTTTGCGATTATACCAATAGCGGCAACGCTCAAGTAAGACGTGTCCCACACATAGACCGTCGCCTGCAAGATGAAAGCCGCCACGACAAGCAGACCATAACGCAACCTAACCTGCGAGAGTGAAGCGAGCTTCCCCCCTTGAAGATAGCCAAAAACAAGTGCGAGCATAATAAAGCCGAGAATAAACATTGCGACGTCTCCTTCGAGTGGATTTCCGTTACTATTTATTCTCGGCAAAAGCGCGGCGCGGTTTAGGATATATAGATTATCTGGGCGGCATCGGCACATCCGTTCCATGACAGCTGGTGCAGTTATTTTGGGATGTTATATCGTGCGTCTTAACTTGGGAGCCGTGCACTGGTACGAACTTACCGTCTGTCCATTCATTTAGAAGATTTACGGTCTTTACTGTAACGTCGACAGAAAGCCTTGCGCATCTATCTTTCCTCTGGGGGGAACCGATTGGAACTCCCTCCTTTTTCATCCATTTACCAACTGAAATGTGACAGAGCGGTGAGCCGCTCTTGTTTACATTTTTGATATCCGCCTTTGGATTTGCCGGCTTATAAATCGGCAGCTCAGTAGTCGTATACCAATTTATAACATCATTTAGTATTTTTTCGCCCTCCTCACCGGCGATAAAACTTGTGGCGATGCCCGCTGCGATCAACGTTCCACACATGGTTCCCCAGCCAACTACTCCGCCATGGGCAAATTTAAAAGCTTCTAATGGAAGTAGGGCATAAGGTTCTCCCATCTCTTCCTGGAGAGGAACGAGTATCCCGCTTACAACCGAATAACTACAAAATCCCTTATACCACCTGTCGTAAGCTATTTCCGCGGCCCTATCGGGATCTATTTTCTTGTACCCCCATGGATATTCAGGTTTTGCCTTAGCTGATGTTTCCGCGGTTGGCACTTGAGAAGACTGCACCCCACATCCCGATAACACCGCCATTGTCGTTGCTCCCGCAGTAAGTACCCCTGCCTTGGCGAGAAACCGTCGTCTTGATAACTTATCCTCTTCTAACCCCTTGTATATCTCCATAATTTCCTACCTCCCCTTTACACAATCTTTGCGGATAAGTAAGGCCTCCTTGCCTCATGTGTCTGCCCTTTGGCCCGCCGCCTGAGCTAAATTCCGGACAAAGTGCGCGCGGTGCTCCAATGCCATTGGATTTTTACGGATACGTAATAAATTTCCAATCAATACCAACCTCCTTTCTTAGAAAATTAGTATACATGTAGAAACACTAGGATTAAGTTCGCTTGCAACCCATTATTCATATCGGCTTACTAGGATTCTTTGTAACAATTGTATCAATCTATTTGTTGCCTTGTCAAGCTCTCTGTAAATTCCTTATAGGCGAGTGAAGGTCTTGCAAAATAGATCAAGACCTCACACTATCTCGTTTATAACCGGTAAACACGATAAGGAGGTCTTGATATGGAAAGCATTTTCGATGCTATCCGCACATTATTTTGATGCTATCCGCACATCAATAAAAGAGGGGGCCGACTGCAGGCGGTTGGGGCAAAAATGCCTATTAACTATCGAGGCCCAGATCCCTGTTGCCCGCCTTTTGCTTTTCTACGCTTCTATTTCCGCTCGATAAAGTTAGCCGATTTCATCTCTTCCAGGGCTGAAACGGCTATCTTTGCGACCTTTCGACCGGACAAGAGCATCCCGCCGAAGGTGGGGCCCATGCGCGGCAGGCCGTAAACCGAAGCAACCGCCATGCCGGTTGCCAGAAGACCGGGGTATACCAGACCGGTCTTTTTCACCAACACATCTTCGGATTCTTCTACCCACATACTCCCGCAGCCCGGCAAGCCTAAAACGCCGCGCTTCGCTAAGGCGCCAATGACATGGGCATCGTGTCCGGTTGCATCGATTACGAACTTCGACTCGATCGCCACCGGGTCGACGCAGGTTATGGCTCGCGGCAGCGAAGCCACCGCGTTCCAGTTGATCACGGCGCCCTGCACAATCTCGTTGCGGACAACGAGGTCTTCAAACCTGGTCGCGTTTATCACCTTTGCCCCGGCATCGCACGCGGCCGCTATCAACCTGGAACACGCATGGGGGCCATCGGCGACATAAAGGCCGGCGCTAATCTCTTTGTTGGGCACGCCCAACTCATTTAATACCTCTTGGGCGGGCGCGCGAACGGTCAGCTTGTTCATGAGATAGCCGCCTATCCAAAAACCGCCGCCGAGATAGTTATTGCTTTCGATAACGAGCGTTTTTAACCCGGCGTTAGCCATATCCATTGCCGCTATCAAGCCACTCGGCCCGGCGCCAACTACAATAACATCGCTCTCGACATAATCCATAAACTCTTCCATAAACTCACCGACGATAGCCCTCGTTACCGCGGCTTCGCCCACCGGGGCGAATATTCTCTCTTCCATTTGCAAATACCTCCTAAAGTTACTTAGCATATCTTCTATCGCACTCTTTTCTTATGTACTGCTCAATAAAACAAAAAAGCCGCACCAGAAAAAGGTACGGTTACTAACTAACGCGTTCCCTTCGCTGGTATAATCCAGATCAGGTTCAAACGGTCGCCGGGTTTCGCCCAGCCTCTCAGCCACCATCAGTGGCTCCCGCACATACTTATGAATTTATCCCACATTAACAAGCCGGGCAGAGTATGTCAAGGGAACGAATCACGACTAAGCGCCCGCGCTTATAATTTGATTTCCACGCCGTCGGATGCCGCTATAACACCTAAGCCCTATCGGGCCCATGATCGGAGATCGTTACCTCCGCGGGACCGTTTGAAACTGTGCCTGTTGCGGTCAAGTAATCATTCTTGTGGCCGATATAGCAGAAAAGATAGTTGGTGTTTGAGTGCGCGCCGCACTATTTCAACCCAGGGAGGTCGTAACATGCCAATCGTTCAATGGAGCGATGATTTCAAAACCGGTGTATGTGGGGTCGATTGCCAACATAAGGCACTGGTTCGAATGCTCAGCGGTCTTTACGCGATAGCAGAGAAAGCCCAAGACCGTGAAGTCGCTGCGGAAGCGACGAGCCTACTCGCGGATTTTGTCGTCGAGCACTTCCAGTGTGAAGAAAAAACAATGCGCGATGCGGGCTATCCGGGCTACGAATCGCACAAAAAAGGTCACGATGAATTTGCCGGAGAGGTAGTCAAGATAGTACAACATTTTGACGAGACCGGCGACAACGGGGCTCTTGCGACAAGCGTTCAGCACTACATGGTCCCCTGGCTGACCGGGCATTTCACGAAGGCCGATAGGGAAATGGCTCATTTTATCACTGGTGGCCCGGGCGGTAAAGCGGCTTAGTGTTTAGAATAGACTGAAACGCACAAAGACGGGCACAAAGACGGGGGCCGATACAGCCCCGTCTTCTTATACTCATATCCGACCAGCCCGATAGGCCCGATATATGTCTGCCGCGCCTTACGCCTTCGCCATTTTAACCGCACAGACTTTGAGTTCGGGTATCTTCGCGACCGGGTCGATAGCGGTGTTCGTTAAGACATTCGCCGCCGACTCGGCATAGTGGAACGGCATGAAGATTACGCCTTCCCGTATGCCTTCGGTGACCATCGCCGTACTGGTCAGACAACCGCGTCGGCTGGTTAAGACCACGTCCTCGCCGTCGGCGATGCCGTGTTTGGCCGCGTCGGCCGGGTGCATCTCGACCCAGCTTCTCGGCGCGAGCGAGTTGAGTGCTTCGGAGCGCCTCGTCATCGTCCCGGTGTGATACTGCCACAGGCTGCGCCCGGTAGTCAGTATCATCGGATATTCCTCGTCCGCTTCTTCTGCCGGCGCCCGGTGGTCGACCGCGTGGAAGAGCCCCTTACCCCTTGTGAAGCCCTGCGTGTGCAGGATGGGTGTTCCCGGGTGCTCCTCGGTCGGGCACGGCCAGTGCAGGCCGCCCTTCTCAAGACGCTCGTAGCTGATACCGGCGTAACTCGGGGTAAGCTTTCGCATCTCTTCATATATCTCCTCGGCCGACTCATAATGCATCGGGTAGCGAAGCGCGAGGCCGATTTCCGCGATTATCCGCCAGTCGGGCTTTGCCTCACCCGGCGGCTCGGTCGCTTTGCGCACGCGCTGCACCCGCCGCTCACTGTTGGTGAAAGTGCCGTCCTTCTCCGCGAAACACGCACTCGGCAGGACGACATCGGCCAACTCCGCCGTTTCGGTGAGGAAGATATCCTGCACCACCAGGAAATCGAGTTTCTCGAGCGCCTCCTTGACGTGGGTGCTGTCCGGGTCGGAGAGCGCCGGGTTCTCACCCATGATATAGAGCGCCTTTATCTCGCCTTCGCCGGCTTTTTTTGTTACTTCCGAGAGGGTTAAACCCGGGTTCGGCGAGAGTTCGACGCCCCACGCCTTTTCGAACTTCTCGCGCACCGCCTCATCGGCGACCGGCTGGTATGCGGTTAATACGTTAGGCAAGCCGCCCATATCGCACGCACCCTGGACGTTGTTCTGGCCACGCAGCGGATTTACGCCCGCGCCCCGCTTGCCGAGGTTGCCGGTGATCATCGCGAGATTCGCGATGGCCAACACATTGTCCGTACCCGAGGTGTGCTGGGTAATGCCCATGGTGTAGCAGATAGCCGCGCGCCCGGCATTCGCGTAGAGCCTGGCCGCTTGCCTGATATCTTCGGCGGCAACGCCGGTTATCTTCCCCACCACATCGGGGGTATATTTCGGCAAGACGACTTCGAGTTCCGCAAAGCCCTCGGTGCGTTCCGCGATGAAGTCGCGGTCGGCCAGGCCTTCGGAGAGAATGACGTTCATGAGACCGTTGAGCAGGGCGACATCGGTGCCTGGTCTCTGCGCCAGCCATATCTCGGCGAAGTCGACGAGCGGGATGCGGCGCGGGTCGGCTACGATTATCTTCGCGCCGCGCTCGCGTACCGCCTTCTTCATCTGATAGCCGATGATGGGGTGCGCTTCGGTCGTATTCGTTCCTATCGCGAGGATGACGTCGGCTTCCGCCAGGTCCTCGATGGTGTTGGTCATCGCACCGCTACCAAACGCTTTGGCCAGACCGGCCACAGTAGCGGAGTGTCACAACCTGGCGCAGTGGTCGACGTTGTTGGTGCCGATCACCGCCCGCAGAAGCTTCTGGAAGAGATAGTTCTCCTCGCTGGTGCAGCGGGCCGAGGTAAACCCGGCCACCGTGTCCGCCCCATAGGTGCTCTTCACATCGTAGAGCCTCCCGGCTACCGTGTTTATCGCTTCGACCCAAGAGACTTTGACCAGCTTGCCGTCTTTTCGCATCAGCGGGTGGGTCAGGCGGTCGGGGTGACCGATAAAATGGTAGCCGAAGCGGCCTTTGCCGCAGAGGTTGCCCTTGTTGACTCCCTCGCCCAGCGTTTGCGTCACACGAAAGACCTTGCCGGTGCGGTCGGTGTTGAGTTCGAGCGTGCAGCCGACTCCGCAATAAGTACAGGTCGTTGTCGTAACCGCGGGCGGCCAGAGAAACTCGCGGGCGAATTTCGGCCGGTTCTCGACGAGCGCCGCGGTCGGGCAAGCCGAGATGCACTGGCCGCACGCTTCGCATTTGGTCTCGGCGAGCGGGATATTGCCGGTCGGCACGATATCGTTTTCACCCTCCCGGTACTCTAGCGCAAAAGCCCCGACCACCGAATCGCAGATATCGACGCACTTTTGACACTGGATACACTTGTTCTGGTCGCGTAAGACGATGGGGTGGCTCTTGTCTATCTTGAAACGGCGCATGGCCGCATAGTCGTCGCTCGGCTCAATCTCGTAAGTTATGGCGGCGTCGCGCAGGTCACAGTCGTTCTGTTTGATGCAGCCGCACTCGAGGCAACGCTCCGCTTCCTTAAGCGCGTCTTCCTCGCTCAGGCCCAATTCGACCTCGGTGAAGTTGCCGACACCGAGTCTTTTAGCCGTCTCGAGGTCGGGCATTTTTACACGCGCGACTCCCGATACGCCGAGGTCTTCTTTCGTGACCCCGCCGCGCGCCGCGCTAAAGGGCGTCCGCGCGCCCAGGTCTATCTCTTTGCCGTCGAGGTATTGGATTATCGCAAACGCGGAGTCGCGACCGCCGGCGACCGCCTGGATAGCGGCGTCGGGGCCGGTCACCGCGTCACCCGCCGCAAAGACGCCGGTAAGCGAGGTCTGCGTGGTGGCGGCATCGGCCGCCATATATTTTCCGTCCATCGCGCCTTCCGCGCCGGTGCCGTCGATGGCCTGGCCGATTGCGGCGATGAGATTATCGACTTCGAGAACGAACTCACTCCCCGCCTGCGGCTCGGGACGGCGGCGCCCCGATGCGTCGGGTTCGCCAAGCGCCATCCGCACACACTCGACCGCCTCGACCCTATCCGTGCCGATGACGCGGGTCGGGTTCGCCAGGAGCAATAGTTCGACGCCCTCGTGCTCGGCCTCTTCTATCTCTATATCATGGGCCGGCATCTCAGCGCGGCCGCGGCGGTAGATAAGGTAGACCTTCTCGGCGCCGAGACGAAGCGAGCTTCGCGCCGCGTCGATAGCAACGTTTCCGCCGCCGACTACGGCAACTGTTTTTCCGATTTTTATCGGGTCGTTGAGGCCGATGGAGCGCAAAAAATCGACGCCGCTCATCACGCCGGGAATATCTTCGTTCTCAATCCACATCTTCGTGCCGGCCTGTGCGCCGATACCGAGAAAGACCGCGTCGTATTCGTTTTGTAGCTCCTCTATTGTGAAGTCCGCGCCGAGGCGTTTGTTGGTATGAAGCTCCGCGCCGAGTTCGAGTATCTCGTGGACCTCGTCGTCGATAATGTCTTTCGGGAGACGATAGGCGGGGATGCCGTAGCGGAGCATACCGCCGGCCTGGGGCATCGCCTCGAAGATGACCGGTTTATGGCCCTCGATGGCGAGGTAATACGCGCATGAGAGGCCGGCCGGACCGGCGCCGATGATAGCGACCTTCTTGCCGGTCGCGGGCTTTACATCGGGGCGAAAGCGCATCGCCGAGAATTTATCCCGGTCGGCGGTGAATCGCTTGAGCCAGCAGATGCTGATGCGCTCTTCCACCAGGTTGCGCCGGCACACATCCTCACAGGGACGGGTGCAGACCCGCCCGATGATGCCGGGGAGCGGGTTGGTCCGCTTTATAAGCTCTACCGCGTCGCGGTAGCGTTTCCGCGCGATGAGGCCGATGTAGCCCTGGGCGTCGGTCCCCGCCGGGCAGGCCAGAGTGCAGGGCGCGATGCAGTCGGCCCAGTGGTCGGCAAAGAGTTCCTTGAGGCGGCTCTTTCGTATGTCGATGAGCGCGGGGGTGTCGGTGCGCACGCTCATGCCTTCGACTAGCGCGGTCGCGCATGCCTTGACGGGCTCGCTTTCACCGGACACCTCTACGACACACATGCCGCAGCGCTCATTCGGTTTGAGGCGCGGGTCGCCGCAGAGGCTCGGGATATAGACCCCGCGTGCCCGCGCAACGTCGAGGATAGTCTGGCCCGACTGAGCCATAAGGGACTCCCCGTCTATTGTTATGTTGAGTTGTTCGCGTACCAGTGTCTCCGACATAAGTCCTCCCAGCTTTTAAGATCAGATAAAGATGTGCCTAGGTCTTCTGAAAACAAGAAAAACTCGCGCGCCGCCGATGCTCGGCGATATTTTCTTATGCGCAGAAGACGTATCGGAAGGGCGGACGCGTAGTCCGCCCTCTCCTCTCCGTCCTTCTATTCGTCGATTACTCACTCATATCGTGAACCGCCTATTACGCTTCGGCCTTCGCGCCAAGAATGTCATCGAGGTATGACGCGGCGTAGAGCATCTCGTTCTTGAGAACCTCGACGGTCTTGACGACCGACATCAGTTCTTTGTCGAGCGAGTCGGCGATTGCGGCGGTAAGACCCGCGGCTGCCAGCATCGTCATGAAGGTGTAGCCGAAGCGCGTGTGAAGGTCCTTCGGCGTACCGTTGTAAATATTGCTCAAACCGACGACCGATTTCATCGGTGGGTCGTTGAGCATCTGGAATTGGCGGATGGTCTCAACGACCTCCATCGCATCCATCTGGGCCACCCCGATAGGCAGAACGAGCGGGTCGAGGTAGATTCTCTCGAGGCCCACGCCGTGCTCCATCGCTTTACCCATGATGGTCGCGGCGTTTACAAGGCGCTCGTTGCAGTCACGCGGGATACCGGCGGAGGTCATAGCGAGCGCGATGATATCGGCGTCGAATGTCGCCGCCATCGGCATGTACTTGTCGAGCACGTCCTCGTCGGCGTTGGTCGAGTTGATCATCGGTTTGTGCTTGGTGACCACTTTGAGGCCCGCCTCCATCGCCTCGGTGTTCTTGGTATCGAGGCATAGTTGGATAGAGTCGTCGACAACCTCCTCGACTGTCTTAACGAGCCATTCCATCATAGCCGAACCGTCTTTGGTCGCCGGCCCAAGGTTAAGGTCAAGGCAACGCGAGCCGCCCGCGACCTCGGCGAGCGCCAAGTCCTGGATAGGTTTGGCATTGCGCTCGCGCATAGCCGGACCAATCGTCTTCGACATAATATTAATCTTCTCGGCAATAATCAGCATACTTGTTTCTCCTTCCCTCGTAAGCTTTGTATATCAGATACCGGAAACTCGAGCAGTCCCGCACCCCTACATATCGTTAGAGAACTGCGGCGACGCGATGAATCATGGTGTTTGTCGCGTCTCGCTGCGCCCTCTCGTATCAAGGCTCAAGACCCCGGTTGCTCTCGAATATGCAATACGGCTACGCGTCGCTCTCGCCGATTTCGGCCTGGAGCCGCTCTTTGATGGCCCGTATATCCTCGACATACTCCGCGTCGCTGTCGAACGGTGATTTCCCCTCGAGGTCCGCCTTGCGTATCGTCTCGCTCTCGCGAAGTGTGCCGATTACCGGTAAATCCGGTATATGCTTGCGCATCGTCTCTTCCTCGTCGCGGTCGTGTACCTTGTTGAGGACGAGAAAGATGCGCGGTATGCCTAAGTCTTTCGCCAACTTTTCAATCTGGCGCGCGGTCTGGATGCTCCGCTGGCCCGGCTCTATCACGATTAACATCGCATCGACCGACTGGCTGGTGCCGCGCCCGAGGTGCTCGATGCCGGCCTCCATATCCATGATGACCGCTTCGTTGCGCCCCACGATGACGTGCTTTAAAAGCGCTTTGAGCATCGTCGATTCGGGACAGATGCACCCCGCGCCGCCCGACTCCACCGTGCCGAGAACGAGGAGTTTTACCCCGTCGGCCTCGACGCTGAGTTCATCCGGGATATCGTCGACCTTGGGGTTGAGCTTGAAAAAGCCCCCCATGGTCCCCGGTACGCCGCCCGTGCGCTCGGCGATAAGCTCGCTCATCCCGGCGATCGGCACTATATTTGCGGCGGCGGTCGGGTCGATGCCGAGCGCCGCGGCCAGATTGGCGTCCGGGTCGGCGTCGATTGCTATGACATTGTAGCCCTCTTGCGCAAGAAGCCTTGCCAGGCCCGCGGCGACTGTCGTCTTGCCGACGCCGCCCTTACCGGTTACCGCTATTTTCACTCTACATCATCCCGCCAAATTAAAGTTGTCAATACATTAAAAACATCGGTCCTTAGGGGCCGAGCTACGGGAGCCGGCCCTTACCCTTGATCCTATAAGCCGGCCGCGGCTAAAATATCCGGCACCCTGTCTTCAGCGCCGATGGCCATTACATGGACACCCGCGCAGACATCTTTTAGCTGGGCGATTTGGTCGCCCGCTATCTCGATACCCTTCTTGAGCACGTCTTCGCCCTTGAGCGGCGCGAGTTGATCTATAAGCTCTTGCGGCACTGAAACACCGGCCACAAACTTATTGAGATACTTAGCCATACCGGCCGATTTCAAGAGCAAGATACCCGCGAGAATCGGCACATCGAGTTCTTTGGCCCGCTCCATGAAGGTCATGAACTTGGGCATATCGTATATGGCCTGCGTCTGAAAGAACTTGGCGCCGGCGTTGACCTTCTTCTTAAACTTAGCGAGCTGCGGCTCGAACGGAATCGACTCGGGCGTCACAATCGCGCCCGCGAAGAAATCGGTCGCGCCTCGCAGCTCGAGTCCGGCCATGTCGCGCCCTTCGTTTAGGCCGTTGATGACCTCGAGGAGCTGAACCGACTCGATATCGAAGACCGCTTTGGCGTCCTTGTGGTCGCCGAGGACCGGATGGTCGCCGGTGAGCGCGAGGACGTTCTTAATCCCCATGATGGCCGCACCGAGCAGGTCGGATTGGAGCCCCAGGCGGTTCCGGTCGCGGCAGGTCATCTGATAAATCGGCTCGATACCGATGTCCATGATCTCTTTAGCCGTCGCCAGAGTGCAGATACGCATGACCGCGCTCTGGTTATCGGTGACGTTGAGCGCCGTTACCTTGCCTTTTAGTCCTTTAATATGATGAACCATCTCGCTGATGTCGGTGCCTTTCGGAGGGCCGACTTCAGCGGTGACCACAAAATTCCCACTTTGAATCTCTTCTTTAAATCCCACTGTGCTACCCTCCTACTTCCTCAAATCCATCGAGCGGATATTCCCGGCTTTGCCGTAGTTCTTGGGCATGTTTATCTCCATAAACTTGTCGAGCGTGCCGAGCTGCTCCATCTTATTATAGATAAGGACCCAACCGCAGTCCTTATCGTTTCCTATCTCACACTTGCCGTTGTTGGTGCCGCCGCACGGCCCGTTGAGCAGGCTCTTCGCGCAGCGGGCGACCGGGCAAACGCCGCCGGTCAAGTGCAAAATACACTCGCCGCAGCCTTTACACATCTCGGTATAGTACCCGTACTCTTCGTTGAACCCCATAAAGGTCGTGTTGACCCCGGGGAAGACCGGCAAATCCGGGAACTTTCGGGCGATGCCCTGAATCCCGACACCGCACGCCAGGGAGACGATGGCTTGGTACTTATCGGTATCTTTGACCTCATCGAGGTATTCGAAATCGCATTGGCGGATGACGGTCTGCTCGCCGACCTCGATATCGCGCCCGTCGACCTTGCGCGCGAGGCGCAGGGCGGTCGCGGTGAGGTTGACGGAGCGCTCGCCGCCGGTAAGGCAGACCTCTACACAGGTACCGCAACCGACCATAAGGACGCGGTCATATCCGTCGACCATAGCTTCTATCTCATCCAGGCTCTTTGGCTCCGCAACAATCATCTTATTTCACCATCACTTTATTGAGAGGATTCGGCCCCAGCTCGGCGAGCGCGGCCCTGAACGCACCTATAGCTTGCCGCGCCTCTTCCGGGGTCGCGAACGAGCCCATGAACTCGACGCGCTCACCGCCGATGCCTATCTCGTCGAGGAGCCGCTTCACGCGATTGGCGCGAACCTCGGCCCAGTTGACGCCCTTGCGATAGCGGCATTTGTCATCGGGGCAGGCCATGACGGCCACGCCGTCGACACCGTTCTCAATCGCGCGCAGGATGTGCCGCATGTCGAGGCGACTCGCGCACATCAGTTTTACGAAGTTGAGACCGGGCGGCGCGGATGTCGCCTTGGAGACCGGGTTATATATCTCGGGCTTGCCAAGCTGGCAGCCGAAGGCAACGATACCGCTCGTAGCCGCGTCTATCCGCTCATTTATAAGTGTATCATCATTGAAGCCGACATGTATCGCCATGCCGGGGCATTCCGCCGCGCAAATGCCGCAGGACTGGCAGCTATCCCAATTGAAACCGGCTACGCGCGCCTCGGTGATATACGGCGCGCCGAACGGGCAGACCCGCACGCAGGTCAGACAAGCCGCGCATTTCTCGGCGATTATCTCGGCGCCGCGCCCGCAGTTCATGCAGCGCCCCGCCTCGTAGATAGCCATATCGATATCGAAGCCGCCCTCGGCCTCCACAAAGCTCTTGACGCGCTCCGCCGGGTCGACGACGGGGACATGGTTCTTCTCTCTGCGCACTATCGCGTCGACGGTGTGCCGCGGAAGCCTGCCGATAGCGAGCGGCTCGGGCACGACAACCGCGCCGGCGGGGCCGGTGGTCAAAAAACG
>JAGXSZ010000018.1 GCA_018333515.1 Actinomycetota bacterium | reverse complement strand
CTGCCGGTTTCTCCCTTGGTTTACAGGTATAGAGTGTAGTACCCCCTGTCAACATTTAATGCGTTTGTGAATTCTCGTACTTGCATGTGAAAATTTTAACTTAGTCCGCAAAAACAAAAAACAAGCCGTTTTCCGGCTTGTCCTTGCTTATTCGGTTTGTAGTTGTTATTATTGTTTATAAACATACGCCATATTACTTAAATAAGCACCGGTTGATATGTGAAGTATCGCTGACAGGAACTCTTGTAAATTACAATATAACAGCAAAGCGTTCGCTTCACAATAGCCCCAGGGGTATACAAAGTTATCCATGTCTGAACATTCTTTCTATTTGGTCCCCTGAACCTTCCTCTACCATCTCCGGCTTGCCGGGAGCGACGGTCTCCTCGAAGACCAGATAGGCCCTTTTGCCCCAACCCAGCTCCAAGATGTCGCCAGCCAACTTACCTTCGCGCTCAAGAAAACCCCGACTGTGCGGGTTGACCTTGAATATAAACGATTCCGCCGAGTGGGTGGCGGCAAATTTCTTGATTTGCCGATAGGTCTGAATCCCGAGAGTAGTCTCGGAGAGCACGACGCCGAGACCGCGACAGCGCGGGCAGGATTCAGCTTGGAAATCGAGAAGCCCCTGGCTTACGTTCTTTCGCGTCATCTCGACCAGACCGAGTTTGGATATCTCGATTACCCTCGTCTTCGTCCGATCCGTCGCCAACGCCGCGTTGAGCGTGGTGAAAAGCTCTTCACGATGGTCTAAGTCCTGCATATCGATGAAGTCTATGACGATGATGCCGCCTATGTCTCGCAACCGCAATTGTCGGACTATTTCCCCGGCCGCCTCCAAGTTGGTTTTGAAAATAGTCTGTTCGAGATTGGTCTTGCCTATATACTTACCGGTGTTGACGTCGACCGCGGTCAGCGCTTCGGTATGGTCGATGCTGATGTACCCGCCGGAACGGAGCCACACCTTGCGCCTCATCGCATTCTCGATATCCTGGTTGATGTTGTATTTATCGAATAAGGGCAACCCGTCGGTATATAAATCGACCTTTCGCTTGAGTTCGGGGTCGGTCGACTCGAGAAAATCGATGATTTGGCCGTGATCCTCTTTGTCGTCGATGAGCAGACGCTTGAAGTCATGAGAAAAAAGGTCTCTGACGATTCTTAGCGCTAGTTGCGGCTCCTGGTAGATGAGCTTGACCGGAGTGGACGATTTTACCTTGCGCTCTATCTTTCTCCAGTACAGCAGCAGCCGCTCGACATCTTCTCGGAGTTCCTCGACTTCGGCCCCCTCGGCCGCCGTGCGCGCTATCAGTCCTTTGTCGCGCGGCCTTATCTGTTCGCAAATCTCTTTAAGCCGGTGGCGCTCGTCTTCGGGCAGGCGTCGTGAAACTCCGAGAAAGCTCGAGTACGGCAAGAGAACCAGATAGCGTCCGGGGAGGGTTATCTGCGTGGTAACCCGGGCCCCCTTGGAATCCATCGGCTCTTTCACTATTTGCACGAGAATGTCCTGCCCCGGTTTGAGAAGATGCTGAATCGGCGGCATCGGCTCATCCTCGTTCTCCCTGGGGTATACGATCTCCTCGACATAGAGAAACGCGTTTCTCTCGATTCCGATATCAATAAAAGCCGCCTGCATCCCGGGCAAGATATCTTTGACCCTGCCGAGGTAGACATTACCGACAATCGATGGCGTTTCGCGGCGTTCCAGATATATTTCGACGAGTTCACGGTCTTCGAGAACGGCGGCCCTCGTCTCGAAGTCATCGACGGAGATCATCAGCTCACGACTTTTCACACTCACTTCCAATCGTCACATTTTTGTAGAAATCATAAATATCTATTAACGGGATATCCCGGTTAACATACTCCGCGACACGCTCTATGCTTATTACCTCTATATCCGGCATCTGGGGATAACTCTGAGTCAGTTTGTCGATTAAGACCTCCGGACGCACACTGTTTCTTTCACCAGCGGCAAGAATCATATGAAAAACGACTCTTCCGCCGCCCGCTTCCTCGGTATTCCAGCCTAAAATCGACTCCTTAGTATCTACCCGTTTTTCTTTTCCCTTATGTGTTATTAGCAGCCGCTCCTCGTTTCTTAAGAGCCCGACGAGCGATGCGAGTTCACCGGCACCAACTAACGTTTTGACCTCGACCTTATATGCCGCAGACTCAATAATGCTCGCTATGGACGGCTGCTTCTCCGCAATATATTTCGCCCTAAACACGCTCAATCCCTTCGGCAGCACGCGAGAAATCCGGCCGACTATATCGTCGTCACACAAAGTCGATTTGACTTCCGCGACGAGATACTCCGCGCGGCTGCTCGTACCGACCGGCAGCGGCGGCCCGTATGATATTTTAGGCCTCGGGTTAAAGCCGCCACTCGCCTCGACCTCGATACCGGCTCGACGAAATGAGCGCGCAAGCGCGCGAATGAGTTCGAGGTGCGACAGATATTTTAGAGGCCCGTCTTTCCCGTAATGCAGAAGTAATTTTGCCAATAGACCCATCTCCGGCTAAAAAATGATATTCTCCGCGTCCAGATTGGGACACACACCGCAATCGCCGCATCCGTCGAAGCGACAATCCGCGGTCGTCTCGCCGCGTGTCGCCCTGAGAAACTCGTCTCTCAAAAACTCCGCGTCGACGCCGGTTTCGATGTGGCTCCAGGGCAAGACTTCGTCGAAGCCCCGCTCTCTGCCGGCATAAAAAGAGCCTGCCAATCCGGCTTCGGCAAAAGCCTGCCGCCAGTTCTCGTAGTTGAACTCCTTCGTCCAAGCGTCGAACTTGCACCCTAAAAGCCAGGCGCGATATATCGCGTCGCCGACACGCCGGTCGCCCCTGGCGATAGCACCCTCCACCACGCTCGATTTAGCGTTATGCCACTTGAATGAGAGGTGCCTGCCCTTGAGCCGCGCGGCCAGATACCCTTGTTTCGCCTCGAATTCCTCGAGCGTATCCTGGGCGACCCATTGGAACGGCGTATGAGGCTTAGGCACAAACGCGGAAGCGCTGACCGTAACCGTAAGGCGAGACTTAGCCGCTCCCGAAAGCGTCGCCAACCCGGCCTCCACCACTTTTTGCGAAAGATCGACGATGCCCTCCAAGTCTTCTTCGGTCTCCGTGGGAAGACCAATCATAAAGTAGAGCTTTATTCTTTGCCATCCCTCCTGAAAAGCAAGGGTAACGGTATTTAGAACATCCTCTTCGGTGACGTTTTTGTTGATAAAATCACGCATCCGCCGGGTCCCCGCCTCGGGGGCGAATGTCAGGCCCGTCTTCTTGACTTTGGCTATCTCTTTTACCAGCCCTATAGAGAAAGCATCCACCCTTAGTGACGGCAACGACAGCGATACGTTCCGCCCGTCATACTTCTCGGACAGCTCTTTGAGGGTGCCGGCGACCGCGCTGTAATCGGCGCTGCTCAACGAGGAGAGAGATATCTCCTCGTAGCCGGTAGTCTCCAGTATCTGGGAGATGCCCGACACCACCTGCTCCTGCGTCCGTTCGCGGACCGGCCTGTATACAATGCCGGCCTGGCAGAAACGGCAGCCGCGAGTGCAGCCGCGCATCACCTCTACCGCACAGCGGTCATGGACCGCGTCCATAAACGGGACAATCGGCCGCTGTGGCACCGGAATGGCGCTAAAATCTTTTACGATACGCCTGGTTATCGAGGACGGTGCGCTTGGCGCCGCCTTTATCTTGCCGACTGTGCCGTCATCATTGTATTCGACGCTATAGAGCGTCGGGATGTAAACGCCCGGTATCCGGGCCAGGCGCCGCAAGGCCTCTTCCCTGCCGGCGCGCGCCCGCTTGAACTCTTTGACGGCGTCTACTAATTCAAAGATAAGCTCTTCGGCCTCGCCGACGACGAATACATCGATAAACGGCGTCATCGGCTCGGGGTTGACCGCCCCGGGCCCGCCCGCTACCACCAGCGGGTGCTCATCGCCCCTCTCGGCGGCGAGGACCGGAAGCCCGGCAAGGTCGAGCATGTTGAGAACATTCGTATAGATGAACTCGTGTTGGAGCGTGAACCCCAAGATATCGAAGTCGGCGAGCGCGGTGTGACTTTCGAGCGTAAAGAGCGGTATCGATTGCTCGCGCATGACGGCTTCCATATCGAGCCACGGCGCATACGCGCGCTCGGCGACGACGTTCTCCCCGCCGTTCAGGAGTTCATATAGTATCTGCAGACCCATATTGGGCAGGCCCACTTCATATACGTCCGGGTAGGCCAACGCTACGCGCACTCCCTCGCCGGTGACTGTTTTATGTACGGAGTTAAGTTCGCCGTTGATATAGCGGGTCGGCTTCTCGACCCTCCGTAAAACCCGCTCGACCCGCGGCCATAGGCTCATTCTTATACCACCTTAAAGCTCTTACTACAACTTGACGCTCCTAAAACAAACAGGGCAATCAGCTATTGCCCACACAATGTACTAAATTATCCGTTTTTTTGCAAAGATGCCGGGATGCTTACAATTTGCCGGCTGTTCGCGGCTCGGCTCGGCTCGGCGCGCCGCTTCTCTTAAGCAGGCTTCGAATCGAAGTATTTCTTCGCCGCCTCGCCCATCGCATAGGTGCCGCCATAAGCGATGCCGCCCTTTACCGCCCACCCCGCGACCGGAACTAAACCGAGAAGCTGCCGCGCGGCGGCTCGCAACACAAGGCCGCTTCCTATGACCGCCAATATCTCATTGAGACGCTTGGCGGTGAGTTCTTCGCCGTATGCCGCGGCCATCCTCATCACCATTCTCACCTGATTGAACGTCAAGAGCGGCATATCGGCTCCGGGCACAAAGACCGCGACCCCGATAAGCGCGTTCCGCCGGGCGGTCTCGGCGATGATGCTCTTTACGACTTCATCCCTGAACGCGGGTAGTTTTAACGCGAGCGATACCTCTTTTTTCGCCAGTTTCTTCACGACCGCCGGCATGATGGCCTTTGCGATAAGCCCGGCGTCCGGGGCGGAAACGAAGAGCATTCCGGCGCCGACGATTCTGAATAATTCCTTTAATTCGGCGGCGAACGCCTCATCGTAGTCGCTCCCGCCGACGACCACGAGCCGCGCCTGCGACATACGGGCCTGCTCGGCGACCGCCTTGAGCCGGCTCTTGCTTTCGCCTTTTTCCACGACCGCGATTGCCAGGTCGGCGCCGCGCAATTGCGCGCTCCGGTCTGCTTCTCGCTTATGTTCGCTCGCCCCGAAAACCGCCTTTTCGGCGGCATCTACCTGCAATAGCGCTATTATATCTACCTCTACTTGAGGTTTACCTATTATCGCTATCGAGATCGATTTTTCCGCATCCTTGCGGACGGTGTCGAGCGCCTTGTTCCAACTCTTGACCTTCTTAATCTTACCGTAGATAGACATGCCGCCCCCACCTGAGCAAATGAGATTCCTCGATCCGGATTCTTGCCTCTGAATCTATTCTACCTGGTCTATCGACATAATGAAACCGCCGCTAAACAAGGCGCGCGCAATCGTTTATTGGGAAAAGCGTCTGGCATAGACATTGAGCAACACACCGACTGCCGCCAGATGAGTGATGAGGGAGCTGTTGCCGTAGCTCATAAAAGGAAGCGGTATCCCGGTAATGGGCATAAGGCCGATGGTCATACCGATATTGACGATCATCTGAAACAACCATAGCGAAACAACCCCCGTGACGAGGAGCGTCCCGAAGTAATTCTTAGAATACGCGGCGGTACGAAGTCCCCTCATGATGAGTGTGAAGAAGAGGACGAGCAAAAAAGCGGTCCCTATGAAACCGAGTTCTTCGCCGACGACGGAGAAGATAAAATCGGTATGGCGCTCAGGCAAGAACTGCAACTTAGCCTGGGTTCCCGAGAGCAGTCCTTTCCCGCTGAACTGACCGGAGCCAATGGCTATCTTCGATTGCAAGAGGTTATAGCCCGCCCCCTGGGGGTCGTTGCTGGGGTCCACAAAGACCATTAAGCGGTTTATCTGGTACTCCTTGAAAAAGTTGAACTTGACAGCCACGAGCGTCAATAAAGAGCCCGCGATGGCGATATAGCCGAAGTATCGGGCCGGGAACCCGGCTACGAGCATCATGCCCACGAGAATGGCGATATAGCAGAGCGCCGTTCCCAAATCGGGCTGGACCATTACCAGGGTTAGCGGCAAGCCGATATGCGCCAGCGCCATCAGGGCGTCCCCGACACCGGGGAGCTGGTTTTTTCTTGTCGCAAAAAAACCGGCCAAGGTGATTATCAGCAATACCTTCGATATCTCCGACGGTTGAAGCTGAAAGCCGCCTACCTCAATCCAGCTTAACGCGCCCTTGTGCTCGACACCTATAAACAGGACGAGCGCAAGCATAAAGATGTTGAGTATGTAGAGAGGAGCATACGCGCTTCGCCACCGGTTATAGTTAGCTAAAGCGGCCGGCAAAAGAGCCGCGATGCCGATGGCCAGTGCCACAACCTGCTTCTTGATGAAGAAATACGGGTCGTCGCTGGTAGCGGCGTTCGATTGGGTTGCGCTATATACCATTACGATACTGTAGGCGACTAGAAGCACGACGGTCACAACGACCGTCAAATCGACCTTCTTATTTATACTCAAGATATCTATGTCTCTTAAACTCATTTGCGCATCTCCCACGAGACTGCCTGCAATTCATGCTTAGTTCTTTTGCGACCTCTGAGGCCTTTACCTTGAAGGGTCGTAAACATAGCCCGCTCCCCGGTCATTGAGACCGAAGGCGGCGGCTAATATCTTACGCGCCGCCGGTGCGGCAGTCGAACCGCCGCCCCCGCCCTGCTCCACCAGTACCACGACTACGAACTTGGGCTCATCGACGGGCGCGTAGCAGACAAACCACGCGAAGTCGTCTTTTCCGCGCACCTCGGACGTGCCGGTCTTGCCCGCTACTTTTATCGGAAAACCGTTGAACGCGCCGGCGCCGGTGCCCTGCTCGATCACTTTCTCGAGCGAGGATTGCGTATACGTTATTGTGTCCTTAGAGACAGGCAGTCTCTTCTTGTCTTCCGGCTTAGGCTTGAATTCACGTTTTACATTCCCGTCCCATGATATCATCGCTTTTCCGATATGAGGCCGGTAGACCATTCCGCCGTTTGCTATAGCCCCATAAAAAGTCGCGACCTGCAACGGCGTCGCGAGCACGTCACCTTGGCCAATGGCCATATTGACGGTATCACCCGGAAACCAGCGCCGGTACTCAGGGTTGTTCTTATTGAAATCGCGCTTCCATTCCTTGTCCGGGATTCGCCCCTGTGCTTCGGTCGCAAGGTCGACCCCGGTCCGCGCCTCAAAGCCAAGCGCTCTCGCCCAATACTGGAGACGCTCTCGCCCGTCTTTTTGAAAATTTTGCCCCATCACATAAAAAACGATGTCGCACGATTCGGCCATGCCGCCGAGCACTCCGATACCGCCGTGCCCGGAACGTTCCCAGCAGGCCTTGGCCCATTTCTTCCCAAGGCCATACCACACGCCCGTACAGTTGAAGCTATCGTCGATCGTAGCCAGGCCGTCCTCGAGAGCCGCTATCAACGTGACCGGTTTAAATGTCGAGCCGGGGGCATACGCCATCAGCGCTCGGTTGTTCAATGGGTAATTGTTCTCCTTCGCCGTCAGCTCATTCCAGTTCTTCTTGGATATTCCGCCGATAAAGAGTTCGGGATTGTATGTCGGGTTGCTCGCCATCGCGAGTATTTCACCGTTCCTCGGGTCTAAAACGATGGCGGCACCGGCGTCGGCGACAAAACGCTCGCCCGGCCCGCTGCGCGCGCGGTTCATCGCATCCGTGAGGGCCTGCTCGGCGGCTTTTTGTATCTTGAGGTCTATCGATAACATAAGATTGTGGCCGGGGACGGGGTCTTCATCCCTGATTACGCTGAGCGGGCGCCCGGATGCGTTAACCTCGAGCTGCCGGCTCCCTTTTTGCCCGCGCAACAGTCCTTCATATATATTCTCAACCCCGGTTTTACCTGTGATATCGCCGAGCAAATAGTCGCCGGTCCGCTCGAACTCCGCCATCTCCCGGTCGGAGATTTCGCCCAAGTATCCAAAGAGATGCGCGCCGAGTTCGCCGTGGGGGTAGCCCCGTATCGACTCGGTCACGATATCGACTCCCGGCAGCGACATCTTATGCTCTTCTATGCTCGCCAGAGTCTTGTCGTCGAGGTCGCGCTTGACGATTCTCGGCTTCAACGGGTCGGATTTCTTCTCCGTGAGCCGCTCCTTAATCTCATCCACACTCATGCGCAGAACGTCGCTCATCTTCTCGAGAAGTTCGGGGTCTTCCTTCGCGACCGCCGGAGATATCGACACGCCGATGCTGGGCCGGTTATCGACGAGCACCAGTCCGTTCCGGTCATAGATGATACCTCGCGGCGCCTCGACCGGTATGGAGCGGATATAGTTGCCTTGCGCCATCTCCATGTACTTCTCGCCGGCCATAACCTGCATAAACCAAAGCCGGCTTATGAGCACGAGAAACAGACCGACAACGATAAATGTCAGCACGACAAGCCGCGGACGCACATCGTCGGGTTTTGTGTTTTTGTCTAAAGTCACGTCAGTCAATTTCATATTTTGGTCTTTGGGTTCGGTTTTTGGTTAATTATATTTCTCCCCGATTCTGACCGCGGGCGTATCCTGCCTTACCGCCATGAAGCGGCGTACCGCGCCGTAGACGAAGGGTGTCAATAGCGCGTTATAGATCGCCGTCGGCAGGATTATATTTACAATAAGAATCTTGAGCGGGACGGTCTCGCCGAGCAAAAACAGAAAGACGACATAGACGAGTTCGCTTATGCCGGTCGCCACGAAGATGGCCGCCATCGGCAAGATGATGTTCTCCACGAAAATGGCCCTTTGTACCAGCCCGGCGAAGAACCCTACCAGGGACTTGCTGAGCAAGCCTAAGCCCACATAGACACCGGATAAAAGGTCGCACAGAAGACCTCCCGCGAAGCCGGCCAGCGCGCCGGCGGAAGGCCCGTGCATGATGCCGTAGAGAGCGGCTACTATGAGAATCACATTAGGTTTGGCTCCCATGATCGAGATATGGGGCGCTACGGCGGCCTGAAATATGAAAGTTGTCACTATGACGAGGAGTGCTTGGAATACCGGCAACACTATCTGCTCCCCCGGCCAAAATCGAAGTCGCTTTTATACTCTATCACCAGCACCTCTTCAAGGTCGGCAAAGTTCACCGGAACGGCTATCTCCACGATTTTGTGGAGACTGTAGATAGATTGGCTGACCTTTAAAACCTTACCGACCTCGAGGCCTTTCGGGAAAACGCCGCCGAGCCCCGAAGTGACGACCCGGTCGCCCTGGTTTATCGATGAATCCCTTGAAATGTATTGGAGAACCAGCCGCTGGTTCTTTAGCTGTCCTTTGACTATGCCGACCTCGCTGGTCCGCCGAACCTGAACCGAGACCCCGCTTTGGACATCGTTTAGGAGTGTGACCTTGGCCGCGCGCCCTGAGACTTCGGTCACCTGGCCTACGAGCGTGCCGCCGACGACCACCGGCATCCCGCGGTCGACGCCGTCGTCGAGACCGCAGTCGATAATGACCGAGGAGCGCCAATTGCTCGATGGCTTCCCTATGACATGGGCGGGCACACTCGCGTATTCGGCCTTGTCTTTGAATTTTACGATTTTTCTGAGACGGGTGTTCTCGCTCTTGAGCGACTGTAGTGCGCCCACCTTCCGGCGGAGTTCGCCTACCTCCGTTTTCAGCCGGCGATTTTCGCGCTTGATGTCGCCGAAGTGAGCGAGGTAGTCCCAGCCGTCGCGGACCGGCTGGAGCGAGCTGCTCACAGCCATCTGCGCCGGGGCGGTCACCGCCATAACCAAGCGTTGAAGACGGTGGATGGGGCCGTCTTCGCCCTCCCTGAAATGAATGGTTAGAATGGCCATGCCGAAGAATATGAGGCCTAGTATGATGAGATAATTACGTTTGCTGAAAAACTCAGGCATGAAGCCCCCAAAATAAATAGCCATCAGCCATCAGCCTGCAACTATTAGTATGAATCAAAACCACAATCAAAACATATCACTCGATACCGACAACTAATCGCTCTTTTACTACCTCGAAGAGGTGCCTATCAGCACTTTCCTCAATGTCTGTATTTCGCTTATCGCCTGGCCGCTGCCGATAGCGACGCAGCTGAGCGGGTCGTCGGCTATATGTACCGGCATCCCGGTCTCCTGCCGTATCCGCTCATCCATTCCCTTCAATAAGGAACCGCCGCCGGTAAGGACGATGCCGCGATCCATAATATCACTCGAAAGCTCCGGTGGGGTTGTCTCGAGGGTCGCCTTTATCGCCATGATAATCGCCGACAGAGGCTCCTCTATCGCCGAGCGTATCTCTTCGGATGAGACGATTATATTCTTGGGCAACCCGGTCATGAGGTCGCGCCCGCGCACCTCGGCGTCCTCTTCGTCGCCCTGCGGATAAGCCGAACCTATCTCCATCTTTATCTCCTCGGAGGTACGCTCGCCTATCATCACGTTATATTCCTTTTTCACGTGGGCGATAATCGCCTCGTCGAACTCGTCTCCGCCAATCCTGATCGACTGGCAAGTGACGATGCCTCCGAGCGAGATAACGGCGACTTCGGTGGTGCCGCCGCCGATATCGACGACCATGTTGCCGGTCGCCTCGTTTATGGGAAGGCCCGCCCCTATCGCGGCGGCCATCGGCTCTTCTATAAGATATGCCTCGCGGGCTCCGGCCTGCAGCGTAGCCTCGAATACCGCTCTTCGCTCCACTTCGGTCACCCCCGACGGGACGCAGATGACGACCCTCGGCCGCACTCCCCATTTGCGGTTATGTACCTTCTGGATAAAATGTCTCAGCATCGCTTCGGTAACATCGAAATCGGCTATGACGCCGTCTTTTAGCGGGCGGATAGCGACGATGTTTCCGGGGGTGCGCCCTATCATGCGCTTTGCGTCCATACCGACCGCCAAAATCTTGCCGGAAGCTTTATCGTAGGCGACGACCGAAGGCTCAACGAGAACGATGCCCCTACCCTTCACATGGACAAGAGTATTAGCTGTGCCGAGGTCAACAGCCATATCTCTACTAAACGGCATCGATACGAAATCAAACATCCTCGCCTTTTTCTCCTTTCGGCTACATGAAAGCTACATCAAATCGTATTCCTTCAGGCTGACGAAACGACCGTCGCCCAAAATCACATGGTCTAATAAGTCGACTCCCAGCAGGGTTCCCGCCTCTACCAAGCGCTTAGTCACGGCGATATCCTCCGCGCTCGGTGTCGGATCCCCGCTCGGGTGATTGTGTGCCACTATCACCGCCGCGCCGTTATGGCGTATCACTTTCTTGTATAATTCCCTCGGGTGAACGATAGACGAGCTCAAGCTCCCTATCGAGATATCGACGACCCGTAACACCTGATGTTTAGTATCGAGCACGAGCGCTTTGAAGTGCTCGCGGTCGAGGTAGCGCATCTCTCCCATGAGCAAGTCCGCGACATCTTGCGGGCTGCCGATCGCGCTTTTCTCTGACGGCGAAGCCATGCAGACACGCTTTCCCAGCTCCAGCGAGGCCAGCAATTTTGCCGCTTTAGCCTCCCCTATCCCGTCGATATCGCAGAGTTCCTCGACGGTCGAGCTGCTGATTGTGCCGAGCGTTTCGAAGCTGACGAGCAGCTCTGCGCTCAGCTGTACGGAAGTCCGGTTTTTTGTGCCGGTCCCCAACACTATAGCCAGTAATTCGGCGTTTGACAAACTGCCCGCACCGTAACTCACAAGCCTCTCCCTGGGCCTAAGCTCAGGGGGAAGCTGCTTGATGGTCAAGTGCGCGTCTCCCTCCGTCAATTGCCCCTCCATGCGAAGAGATGTGCGGTTTTACGTGTCTCAAGAATTCCTCTGTCTATTCTATAGGATACTTCCGCATATGTCATCAACCGCCGGCCGACTTTAAGGCCTAGGGCCATATCGGTCGATTTAGGGGAGTCTGCTATATTCCACCGCGAATCTCACGCAACTCGCCACGCCGATTTTTACACCGTATAACGATTAGGGCGCGACGCTAACGGGTATATTCTCAATCAAATTAAGGTTGTTGGGCAAGCATGCGTATTTGCCCCAGCCAAACATTGGCGTTCGCGGTCGAGACAGGCGCCCTCGCCCCTGCTCGTTCCTGGTTTTGGAGGTTGCTTTGAGCGCGACGGTTTATGATATTGCGGTGATAGGCGGCGGCCCGGGTGGGTACTCGGCCGCTTTGCGCGCGGCGCAGCTCGGCCTCAAGGTCGCTTTAATCGAAAAAGACAAGGTCGGCGGAGCGTGCCTGCACCGCGGCTGTATCCCCGCGACCAGCCTGCTCCAATGCGCCAATATGCTTGAAAGCATCGGACGCGCCGGCAAGTTCGGCATCACCGTCGACGGCGTTTCGTTTGACTGGAAGGCGGTCCAAACAGCCAAGAATGTCGCGATAAAGCGCCTCTTTACGGGCTTGAATTCCCTCCTTAAAAATAGAGGTGTCGAGGTGATAAGCGCGTCGGCGCGGCTTACGGAGCCCGGCGTGCTCAAAATAGAAGGCGACGCGGGCATCGATTCCCTTCGCGCCCGCGATATTATCATCGCGACCGGCTCGATGCCGCGGAACATACCGGTGCTCCAAGGAGACAACGGCCTCATCATGAACACTACCGACGCGCTTGAAGTCACCGAACTTCCCAGGTCCGTCACGATAATCGGCGGCGGGGCTTACGGAATCGAGTTCGCCTCCCTCTTCCGCTCGTTCGGGACCGAGGTCTCCATAATAGAGATGCAGCCGCGCCTTTTGCCGCGCGACGAGCCCGTTATCTCAAAACACTTGGAAAAAGCGTTTGCGAAACGCGGCATAGCGATACATACCGGTGTAGGAATCGAGGAAGCCCAAATAATCGGCGGCGGCGTCTCGATAGAGGTTTCCGACAAAGACGGGGCGCGCCAAACCATACTCTCGGACAAGCTCCTGGTGACCGTCGGCCGAACCGCTAATACCAGCGCCGTCGATATCGAATCGCTTGGAATCGAGACGCGGGACGGCTTTATCACGGCCGGCGACTCCATGCGAACGACCGTCGAGAATATCTACGCGGTGGGCGACGTAACCCATAACCCCCAGTTCGCAAACTATGCGTTCGCCGAGGGCATCCATGCGGCCGAGACTATAGCGGGCCTAAACCCACCAACGCTAAACCTCAAGCAGATACCTATATATACCTTCGGCTACCCGGAAATAGCCAAAGTCGGCTACACCGAAGAAGAGGCGCGGGAAGCCGGTTACGACATAGACGTGGTCGAACTTCCCTTCCAGGCGCTGCCGCGCTCGGCGATTGCCAAGGATGATACCGGATATATAAAAATCGTATCCGAAAAAGACGGGCCGCTGATAGGCGTCCATCTTATCGGGCCCGACGTCATAAACCTGATTCCCGAAGCGATGCTCATCACAAACTGGGAAGCGACCGTGGCCGACTTAGCGCAATTTCTCCACCCGCACCCGACGTTTACGGAGGCGATTGGCGAGGCCGCGCTAAAACTGGCCGGAAAACCTTTGCATGCGCTCTAGGGTGGCAAGCGCTAAGTATCGTAGCTCAGCCCTTTAGGGCTGAGAAGCATAACTAAATCTTGAGCTTTTGCGTTGTCTACCAGGGCTAAGTTTATCAGGGCTAGAGCCATGACTTAGAAGCATTGCGTTCGAGCAATACATGCTCGGAGAGCTAAAAGCTAAGCATAGAGCGAGGTGACAGATGGATGTAAAACCAATCGAGCCGGGCGCCAAAGAGCTGCGGGAGATGTATTACTTTATGCGGCTCGGGCGCGCGATAGAAGAGCGGCTCGAACTGGAATATAAGGGCGGCAAGTTACCCGGGGCGATTTATCTCGGACGCGGACAAGAAGCCATCGAGGTCGGGGCATCGTACGCGCTGGAGCAAGGCGACGTACTGGCGCCGACACACCGCGACATGATTTCGCAGCTACCGCAGGGGCTCACGGCAAAAGAGGTATTTACCAACCATTACGCCCGCGCCAACAGTTTGACGCGCGGCAAAGGTGAAGCCAACTACCAGGGCGACCTTAAGCGGGGGCTCTTTGCGACCGTGAGCATGCTCCCCGACTTCTACCCCGTCGCGACCGGCGCCGCGCTCGCCTTTAAGCTGCGCGGTGAGAAACGGGTCGCGATGCCCCTCTGCGGCGAGGGCGCGACTTCGAGGGGAGATTTTCACGAATCGCTCAATATCGCGTCAGTGCTCAACCTGCCGGTCGTATTTATAGTAATAAACAACGGCTTTGCCTACTCCACCCCGCCCTATAAGGAGATGAAGCTCTCGGATGTGGCCGAGCGGGCACACGCCTACGCCATACCCGGTGTCATCGTCGACGGCAATAACATCATCGAGTGTTACCTCGAGGTAAAAAAAGCGGTCGAGCGGGCCAGAGACGGCGGCGGCCCGACCCTTATCGAAGCAAAGACCTTGCGCATGAGGGGGCACGCCGGGCATGACGCCGCGAAATATATGTCGAAAGAGCTTATCGAGGAGTGGGCGCAAAAAGACCCCGTCGAACGGTTTGAAAAACACCTTGCGAACCAGGGCTTGCTCGATGAGGCCGGCATAAAAGAAATGACCGGGCGCGTGACCCAAGAGGTCGCCGAGGCTTTAAAATTTGCCGAGGAGAGCCCTTACCCCGAGGGACGGGAGGCCGTTACCGATGTCTACCGCGAATAAACCGAAAGAGACCAGCTATATCGAAGCCATATCGCAGGCGCTGTGGGAAGAACTCGAGCGCGACGAAAACGTCTTTATGCTCGGCGAGGATATCGGCGACTACGGGGGCGCCTTCAAGGTCACCGAGGGGTTTCTCGATAAATTCGGGCCCGAGCGCATAATCGAAATGCCCATCGCCGAGCAGGGCTTTATCGGTATGGCGATCGGAGCGGCTCTGATGGGGATGCGCCCCGTCGTGGAGGTACAATACGCCGACTTTATCTCGTGCGGCTGGGACCAGATAGTCAACGTCGCCGCCAAGATGCACTACCGCACACGCGACGCGGTCCCTATGGTAATACGGGGCCCATCGGGTGGCGGCTTGCGGGCCGGCCCGTTCCACAGCCAAAGCCCCGAAGGATGGTTCGCGCACGTGCCGGGCTTAAAGGTCATCGTACCGGGAACGGCGCACGACGCGAAAGGGCTTCTCAAAGCGGCTATCCGCGACGACAACCCGGTCCTATATTTCGAGCACAAATACCTCTACCGCCGGGTTAAGGAGGTTCTGCCCGAAGAGGACTATGTATGCCACATAGGTGCCGCAAAAGTACAGCGCGAGGGTAGCGACCTCACCATTGTGACTTATGGGGCGATGGTCCATACCGCGCTCCAAGCGGCCGAAAAAGCGCGGGCCGGCGGGGTCTCGGTCGAGGTCGTCGACCTTCGCACCGTCTTCCCCATCGACAAAGCGACGATTCTCAACTCGGTCGCCAAGACGAGCAAGGCCGTCATGCTCTATGAGGATACGCGCACTCTCGGCATCGGGGCCGAGGTCGCGGCGATAATCGCCGAGGAGGGCTTCGAGCATCTCGACGGGCCGATTATAAGGGTCTCGGCGCCGGACGCGCCGGTGCCGTTTAGCCCGCCGCTCGAGGATTACTTTATCCCGCAGGTCGATGATGTCCTTGCGGCGATAGACAGGCTGTCCGCATATTAGTCGCCCGGTTGGGAGATAAAGGTAGGCGAATTTAAAATAACCTAGGGGTGTTTTGTATGACTGTTCCTTTGAGTATGCCGCGCCTCGGCGAGACCGTAACCGAGGGTACGATTTTGAAATGGCTCAAGAGAGAGGGCGAAACGGTAGAAAAAGACGAAAACATAGTCGAGATATCGACCGCGAAAATCGAGACGGAGATCCCCTCCCCGGTCAGCGGTACGGTGACCAAGATACTGGTGCAAGAGGAAGAGACGGTCGAGGTCGGCGTCGAGCTGGCCCTCATCGACGAAGCGGGCGCGCCGCCGCAAGAAACGCCCGCGGACACGGGCATAACCCCCGAGGTGCCTGCTGAAAAAGCGCCGGCTCAGCCAAGCGCCGCGAAAGAGGTGCCCGCCGCCGCGGGTTTCGCCTCCCCCGTCGTCAGAGCGCTCGCCGCCGAGCACGATATAGACCTCGCCCAGGTACAAGGAACAGGCGCGGACGATAGAATAACCAGGAAAGATGTCGAGAAACACCTAGCTTCCCGAAAACCGGCCGCCGCCCCGGTGACGGCGCCCACCGAACCGGCGCCCGCGCCGGAAGCCGCGCCTGCGGTTAAAACGCCGGCGCCGGCCGCGGAGGTGACTCCCATGGAAGCTGCCGGGCTGCCGGGCGAGCGCGTCGTGACCATGAGCCGTCTCAGGCGCGAAATCGCCCAGCACATGGTGCGCAGCCGCAAGACCGCTGCCCACGTCACGGCCATCATCGAGATAGACATGGGCAACGTCCACACCCAGCGCGAGCGCATCAAAGAGACCTTTAAGCGCCGCGAAGGCTTCCCCATCACCTACCTGGCCTTCGTCGCCAAAGCCACCGTCGACGCGCTCAGCAACTTCCCGACGCTCAACGCGCGCATCATCGACGAGCGGCGCATGGCCCTTCATGACTACGTCAACCTCGGCATCGCCGTCGCCGTAAAAGACGGGCTAATCGTGCCGGTAATAAAGGGCGCCGAGAACATGAGCTTGACCGGGCTCGCCCGCGAGATATATGAATTGGCCGATAAGGCCCGCGCGGGCAAACTCTCGATCGACGAGGTCACCGGCTCTACCTTTACAATCACCAACCCCGGCTCGTTCGGCTCGATAATACAGACTCCCATCATCAACCAGCCGAACGTCGCCATCTTGAGCCTTGAGGCGATAGAGAAGCGCGCAATCGTCATCGATGACGCCATCGCCATACGCCACATGGTGTACATGCCGCTCAGTTACGACCACCGCATAGTCGACGGCGCGGTCGCGGCGCAATTCCTGGGCCGGTTAAAATATAACCTCGAGACGTGGGACTTCACGCCCGACCTGGCGAGTTTCCTCGAATAAGTAGCGGGTACCCGAATGGACTGTTTAGTCGCCGATATCAATCGATACGATTACTCTAAAGCGCTTGAGCTGCAGGCACGCCTGGTCGAGCTGCGCCGTGCGGAACGGATTCCCGATACTCTGCTCCTTGTCGAGCACGGCCATACCTATACAGCGGGAAGACGCGCCGACCCAACGCAACTGCTGCTGAGCCGGGCCGACCTAAAGCGCCGCGGCGTCGAGTTCTTTCGGGTCGACCGGGGCGGCGAGATGACTTATCACGGACCGGGTCAGTTGGTAGGCTATCCGATAGTCAAAATCGGCGGCATCTCCAGGATACGAGAGTACTTAACCCGCCTCGAAGGGGTGTTAATAAGAACCGCCGCCGACTTCGGGGTTTCCGCGGAGCGTCTCCCTGGACTCCCCGGTGTGTGGCGAAATAACAAGAAACTCGCGGCTATCGGCTTGCGCGTGACGCGCGGCGTGACTAAACACGGATTCGCCCTCAACGTCTCGACCGATATTTCCTATTTCGACGGTATCATCCCCTGCGGGCTGGCCGATAAGGGGACTACCTCTCTATCGCGGATTCTCGACACGCGAATTGCCGTGAGCGATGCTAAGTTGTCGATAGTCAAGAGCTTCACCGCGGTCTTCGACGCCGACATCGCTATCGTGGAGAAAGACGAACTCCTCAAGATAGCGGAGATCGAAGGTGTCCCCATCTAAGCCAAATACGCCGACGACTATCGTAAGGGGCCGCTTTTTAAGAAAGGATTTGAGTGCCTAAGAACTATCTACCTAAAGTTGATGTTTATAGTAATAATAATAGCAGCTCGTCAGGGGTGATGCGTAAACCTCTCCATCTTCGCGTGAGGGTTTCGCAAGGGACAAACTACCGTGCGGTCAAATCGATACTTAGGGGCCTTCATCTCCATACGGTCTGCGAAGCCGCGGGTTGCCCCAACATATATGAGTGCTTTAAGGCTAAAACAGCGACCTTTCTTATTCTCGGCGATATCTGTACCCGCAATTGCCGGTTCTGTCTGGTAGGCGACGGCACACCGCTCCCTCCCGACACCGACGAGCCGACGAACGTCGCCAATGCCGTCGCCGCGCTCGGCCTGAAACATGTTGTTATAACTTCGGTGACGAGGGATGACCTCGCCGACGGCGGCGCCTCGGTCTTTGCCCGAGCGATACAAGCGGTGCGCTCGATAGCGCCGGCGTGCGCTATCGAGGTCTTGATACCGGACTTCGGCGGCGATTGGGGCGCCCTGCAAGCGGTGATCGACGCCGCGCCCGATGTTCTAAACCACAATATCGAAACGGTGCCCCGCCTCTATTCGGCGGTGCGACCCGAGGCCGCATATAAGCGCTCGCTACGGCTCCTCTCGGTCGCAAAAGAACAGGGTTTTGGCGGAAGCACCAAGTCGGGCGTCATGGTCGGGCTTGGCGAGGAGCACGCAGAGGTCGCGGAGGTCCTCGCCGATTTGCGCGACCACGGTTGCGATATCGTCACCATCGGCCAATACCTCGCCCCCTCAAGGGACCACTTCCCCATCGCCAGGTACTACGACCCCCAGGAGTTTGACGAGCTGAAGCGAATCGGCTACCGGTTGGGATTCTCGCACGTCGAGTCGGCTCCGCTGGTTCGAAGCTCCTATCACGCCCGCGAGCAGTATCGTCGATAGCGGCTTCGCTATTATTTCTCCAGTTCGGGAAAGGGGTTTCGCCACTGCCAGCCGGTTTTTCCGGTCTGCCTTAGATTCTCGAGACGGCGAATCGTAATCTCGGCGAAGACCGGGTCGATGTCGCACGTATATACTCGCCTGTCGAGGCGCTCGCCGGCGATGAGCGTCGTCCCCGCGTGCGCGAAGAAATCGATTAACGTCTCACCCTTATCGCTCGCCGAGCGCACGATGCGCTCGATAGCTTTGAGCGGTTTCTGCCCGTAGCAACCGGGCACGTTCTCCTCCATCCGGTAGAATACCTGCTGAACATCGACCCAGACATTACCCGCCCGTATATACTGCGATTTGCCGCGCTCCAAATTCTCGGTGCGTTCGCCGTCGACCTCTTTGTAGTAGCCACGGAGTATCTTCGGTATGTCGGTGTACTCGGCCTCGATATTAAAGCCCGGGTCTCCCTTGACATAGTATAGAAGTTCTTGCCTAACCCACATCCAGTTCTTCTGCGTGCCGTAGCCGCGCTGGTTCCTCATCGTGATTAAATTGCGCACAGTGAGTTCTTGGAAATCGCGCATGAGGATAATAAAATCGGGCAGCGGCTGCAGCCCGTCTTTGTAGTCCGCGCCAATCCAAAGATAGAGATGCGCATCATCGGCTAGAACATCGATGGCGTTGACGACCCATTTGCGCGAAAAGCCCAGGTATTCTTCGAGGCTTTGCTTGGAGAGGTTCGCGGTGTTAGCCCCGCCTACGGCGATATTATACGGCGGGTCGTTGACGACCAGGCGGACTCTCTTTCCGCCGGTAAGCGCGGCGATGTGCTCATGGTCGGTCGCGTCGAGCACGCCCACGCGATGCCCGCGCACCGGGTCTTCCCAAACCTCACCCGCCTTGAGCCTGCATAACGGCAGTACCTCTCGCCTTAACGCGCTATGAAAATCGAGGCGTTTCAGCCTCTCGGCGGTTACCCCCTCGATTTTGCCGTCGCCGGAAAGACCGGTCTCTTCGCCGATTGCCCCGAGCGGGTCCTTGTTGCCTGCCATCAATCTACTCCCAGGTCGAAGTCGGGCGTCACTTATAATTAGCGCTCTAGGCCTAGTTTAATACAAGCGCTCCTTGATGGGGGCGGCTTTTGCGAATTAAGCCGCAGATGGAGTAGTTTAAGGCCGCCCCGATGCGCACCCACATCGGGGCATCCGCCGAAGCCCAACAAACACATAGCGGGGGACCGGCTCAAAAGCCGACCCCCCGCCCTATACTCGCGGCCTTACCCCGGCAAGCAATCTAATGTCGTAAACGATACGTCGTTAGCTAAATATGCGCTCGCTCTTATCTCGCGCTCGACCCATCCAAGACCAACAGCCCGCGCTCCGCGCCGACCTGTTCTTTTTCAACAGCGCCGCCGATTAGCGAGGCTTTCGGCGCCTTAGTGATAAAGGAGACTAACGCCGCTACCAGGCAGAGCGCCGCCGATATCTGAAAAGCCGGCGAGAACGAGCCGGTGGCATCCCGTATCATACCGGCCATGACCGGACCGAAGACGCCGCCAAAACCCCAGGCGGTAAAGATAAGTCCGTAGTTTACGCCGAGATTCTTGGTGCCGAAGTAATCGCCGGTCGTCGACGGGAAGAGCGCCAAGAGAGCCCCGTAGTTAAACCCGACGAATATCGAGCCGAGAACGAGAAACGTTACCGTGCCCAGCTCCGGGAAGACCAGCATGCAGACAGCTTGATAGAAGAAGACGAGGCGCATCGTGCGGACGCGGCCGATGAGGTCTGAGAAGAAACCGGCTATGACTCGCCCGCCGGCATTGGCAATGGCCAGGATGGCGACTATCAGGCTCGACCATTTTGCCGCTTCGGCCAAGACAGCCGCGTCGGTGCTGGCGCCGGCTATTTTCGATGAGACTATAGTCGCGAGGCTTCCAATCGTTAAAAGACCTGCCGCCGAACCCAACGCGAACATTATCCACAGCAGATAGAATTGGCGGGTCTTGATCATCTCGTGCCAGTCATAATCATACTTCTTGGGAGGCGGCGTCGTTGCGGCCGCTTTCTTCTTCGATTGCTTCTCAATCGGAACATAGCCGGCCGGCGGATTCTTCAAGAACTGCGCGAAGACAACACTTATAACCAGAAACGCGCCGCCTAAAAGTAAGAATGTCTGGTTGATCCCATTTCCCTCGATGAGTATAGTCGTCAGAGGGGCGATGTATACCGAAGCCAGCCCGAAACCGGCGACGACTAAACCCGAGATCAGACCCTTTTTGGCGGGCGGAAACCACTTTATCGCGGGCGGCGTCGCCGAGGCATAACCCAAACCGATTCCGGCACCCGCCATAACCCCGAAGCCGAGAACGGCGAAGAAGACATTATTGGACGATGCGAGACTCGCCACCATTAAACCCAAACCGGTAAGCACGCCGCCGATAGACGCCACGATACGCGGTCCGAACTTGTCCTGAGCCCTTCCGGCGAATACCATCATTATCGCGAAGACACCGCATGCGACCGCGTAGGGAAGCTGCGTTTGGGTCGCGGTCCAACCCCAACCGCCGTCGCTCACCGGCATCTTCATAGACTTTGCGATTATGCTCCAAGAATACAGAACTCCTAACGCCAAGTTTATGGCGGTTCCGGAAAACGTCACTATCCACCCGCGGATATCGCTTGATTCCTTCACTAAATCACCTCTTTCGTTAAAATCAGGCCTGAAAAACAAAAAACCGTTTACCCTGCTTTGAAATCTCCGCCCGCGGCCCCCCTAGGACGATATCGAGCGATGTGGGCCCGGATTCCCTCGTCCGCATAGTCGGCGCCCCTACCTACTGCTTATATCGGACCATCTCTCTTCCGCTATAATGCGAATCGGACACCTTTCCGCTATTGCGCACGGAAAAAAGACGCTTAAGGAAACGCAGAACTATCCAGAGTATGTGGTTTCAAGTTTTCGATTTATTGACACTACGTCCCCCAACATAGAATCAACCAAGGACTCGACTATTTACTAAACGTCTCGCCGGCGCTGCTGCTCCCCAACAGCATGACTATTAGACCTAGACTAGACAAAAATTGCTTTTCTGTCAACATTTTTATAAGCACTCAGAAGCCTGCGCCCGCATGATTTATAGGTTACGCGTCCATATTTAGCTGCGCTTTTGTAAACGGCACTTAGCTATCACCCGAAGGAGTGTATTGAACGCGGCCGGGCTTACTCATAATTGCTCCCGGACCCGCTCAGTCCGCCCAGGCTACTTTATCCGCTTCGATATCGCTTTGAATTCCTCGGTGCCCGCGGCCCCCAGCAATTGAAAGAGGACCGTCTCGGTGCAGGTAATGGCCGCGCCGGCGTCCCGCAAAAACTCCAAACCGACGCGCCAGTTGTGGTCGACGCGCGAGCAAACCGCGTCGGAGACGATATGAGGGCCATATCCCTCCTGAATCAGGCCGAGTGTCGTCTGCAGCACACAGATATGCGTCTCCATTCCGACCACGACGACTTTAGGACGGCATGCCTGCTTTAGCTCCGCCGAGAAATCCGGCGCGTCACAACAATTAAACGCGACTTTCTCTATAGGTTTATAGACTGGAAGCGCTTCCCTTATCTCGGCCACGGTAGGGCCGAGCCCTTTCGGATATTGCTCGGTCACAAGGACGGGTATGTCGAGCATCTTCGCCAGTTCGATTATGTGAAGGCAGTTGTCGATGACCTTTTGGCGCTTAGGCATGGCGGCCGCCAGCCTATCCTGTATGTCGACGACGACAATTACCGTGTCCTCGCGGCTTAAGGTGAAATTATTCATAAACACTCTAACCATCCCCTCTTGAGTCGGGTTTTATTAACGAGTTTGGTGTTTTTGAAACCGGTTGTCAATATAAAAAAGGCCGGTTTTAAGCCGACCTTTTTTGTTAACCAGTTTAACCAGTATGGGTTTAGAGACGGTCCTTTATCAGGCTATCGACAACCGACGGATCGGCCAGCGTCGAAACATCGCCCAACTCATCGATTTGGTTGTGCGCGATTTTCCTTAAAATCCTTCTCATGATCTTGCCGCTTCGGGTCTTCGGCAGACCCGGCGTGAACTGCAATTTATCGGGACTGGCAATCGGTCCGATGACCTTGCGCACATGCTGCACAAGCTCTTTTTGGAGTTCCGGAGACGGCTTGTTGCCGTCTTTAAGCGTCACATAGACGTAGATACCCTCGCCCTTGATGTCGTGCGGGAAGCCGACCACCGCGGCCTCGGCGACTGTCGGGTGGCTTACCAGCGCCGACTCGACCTCGGCGGTACCCATCCTGTGACCCGAGACGTTGATAACGTCGTCGATGCGCCCGGTCACCCAGAAATCGCCGTCCTCGTCTACGCGCGCGCCGTCTCCGGTGAAGTACACACCCGGGAAGCGGCTGAAATAGACCTCTTTGATGCGGGCATTCTCGGGGTCGCCGTAGGTGCCGCGCAGTATGCCGGGCCATGGTTTCTCGATGACGAGATACCCGCTTTCATTCACATCCGCCGGTGAGCCGTCCTCTTTGATGACTTTCGGCACAACACCGAAGAACGGCCTCGTCGCTGAGCCGGGTTTCAATGTCATAGCCCCCGGTAGAGGCGTTATGATGTGGCCGCCGGTCTCTGTCTGCCAGTAGGTATCGACCAACGGGCAACGGCTGTGGCCGACCTTCTCGTAATACCACATAAACGCGGCCGGGTTGATAGGCTCGCCGACCGTTCCGAGCACGCGCAGGCTGGAGAGGTCGTGTTTCGCGACCCAGCTGTCGCCCTCTTTCATAAGCGCCCGGATAGCGGTCGGCGCGGTGTAGAAGATATTGACCTGGTACTTATCGCAGATATCCCAGAACCTTCCGGCGTCGGGATAGCTCGGTACGCCTTCGAACATGATGCTGGTCGCGCCAGCCGAAAGCGGGCCGTATACGATATAGCTGTGACCGGTTACCCAGCCGATATCCGCCGTGCAGAAGTGCGTATCCTCTTCTTTGTAATCAAAGACATTCGTAAAGGTCATGTTCGCGAAGAGCAGGTATCCGCCGGTGGTGTGGAGAACGCCTTTCGGCTTGCCGGTCGAACCCGACGTGTAAAGAATAAAGAGCGGGTCTTCGGCGTCGACCTCGACCGGCTCGCAGAAGCTTGCGATATCGGCTGCGGCCATCTCCTCGTGCCACCATACGTCGCGGCCTTCTTTCATCTCGCACTCGCCGGCCCTGTTGACCACGATACAGGTCTTAACGGTCGGGCATTCTTCGAGCGCGGCATCGCTGTTGGTTTTGAGCGGGACGATTCTGCTGCCGCGCATACCGTTATCGCATGTTATTAGAAGTGACGATGCGCAATCCTGAATCCGGTCGCGGAGTGCGTTCGAGCTGAAGCCGCCGAAGACTATGCTGTGGATTGCGCCGAGTCTCGCGCATGCGAGCATCGCAATCGCGAGTTCGGGAATCATCGGCAGATAGAGTGACACCCTATCCCCTTTGGAGACGCCGTTTTTCTTAAGAACATTGGCGAATCTGTTTACTTCACGATGAAGTTGCTGGTAAGTATAGGTCTTCGACTCCCCGCCGTCGCCCTCCCAGATGATAGCCGCTTTGTTCTTTCTCGCAGTGTTGAGATGTCTGTCAAGGCAGTTGAACGAGGCGTTGAGCTTGCCGCCCTCGAACCATTTGATGTACGGCTTGTGAAAATCGTAGTCCAGTACCTTGTCCCACTTCTTGTACCAGGTAAGGTTCTTCTCGGCCATCTCGGCCCAAAAACCGTCCGGGTCTTCGATAGACCTCTTGTACATCGCTTCGTACTCTTCCATGCTCTTAATGTGAGCATTCGCGCTAAACTCCGCAGGCGGAGGAAACTTCATTACCGTTTCCTCGGCCACATTTAGCTTTTCCGTCATACTCTCCCCCTTTGTTTCTTTCCCCTTACTTGCCGGATAAAGGCCGGGCCCCGTGGATTGTCTTCCACAACACCTTCAACCCGACTCCCTTAGGTGCGCGGCAATAGCTACACGCCGCAACAGTATACCAGATTTTAAACCGGCTTGCATGGGAATCGGTCGAAGTTCTCCCCAGGGCCCGACCTATTTACGATTATGCTGTTATGCAAGAACAGAAACCGCGACGCACAACGGCTTTCTACTGCTCAGAGCCGACGCCCATGTAAAGGCGGACCTTCTTCTCCTCATATTTCTCTTGTGCTTCCGCCTCGGGTGCGAGCAGCGATACGACAATGCCCGAGATAAACGCCAGCGGCATCGAAACGATAGCCGGGTTGCCCAACGGAAAGATAGGCGCGGCGTTACCCAGAATATCCACCCAGACCGTAGGCCCGATAACGATAAGGATGACCGACGATAGAAGGCCCGACCAAATGGCGACGACCGCGCCGCTCGTCGAGAACTTTTTCCAAAAGACCGACATGAGAATCGCCGGGAAGTTCGCGCTCGCCGCGATAGCAAACGCAAGACCGACCATAAACGCGACGTTTTGACCCTTGAAGGCCATCCCGAGAACTACAGCGACGATACCAAAACCGATCGTAGCTATTTTAGCTACCTTCATCTCTTCTTCTTCAGTGGATCTGCCTTTCTTGAAGACGCCGGCATATAAGTCGTGGCTGAAAGCGGCTGCGCCCGCAAGTGTCAGTCCGGCGACGACCGCGAGGATCGTCGCAAAAGCGACGGCGGCGATAAACCCGAGAAATATCGGGCCACCGATGGCCTGCGCGAGAAGCGGCGCCGCCATATTACCCTTCGCGTCGACGCCTGTTATAACATCCTGGCCGACGAGCGCGGCGGCGCCGAAGCCCATGATAAATGTCAAGATATAGAAGTAGCCGATCCATGCGGTACCGTAATTGACGGAGTTCCTCGCGGCCTTAACATCGGGCACCGTATAAAACCTCATCAGAATATGCGGCAGACCGGCGGTACCGAACATGAGCGCCAGTCCGAGCGATACTGTTCCAATCGGGTTCTCCAGCAGCTTGCCCGGTTGAAGCATTTTAAAGCCGTCGGTCGTATTGGTCAACGTGTTGACTTTTTGGACGGCGGCGCCGAAGAACGCGTCGAGACTAAAACCGAACTTCATCAGTGTTAGAAAACACAAAATCGTCGAGCCGGAAAGAAGCAGTCCGGCCTTGATGATCTGAACCCAAGTCGTCGAAATCATACCCCCGAAAAGAACATAAGCCATCATAAGGGTTCCGACGAGAACGACCGCCACCTCATACTGGAGACCCAAGAGCAGCTTGATAAGCGTGCCCGCTCCTACCATCTGCGGAATCAAGTACATGACGACGACGGTCACAGCCGAAACCGCGGCCGCTGTCTTGACCGGACCCGAACGAAGCCTGTAAGCGACAACATCCGAGAATGTATACTTTCCGAGATTCCGCAGCGGCTCGGCAATCAAGAACATGACTATCGGCCAACCTACCAAAAAGCCGATTGCATAGATGAGACCGTCAAAACCGCTAAGCGAGACCATACCGGCGATACCCAGAAACGAGGCCGCGCTCATATAGTCTCCGGCGATAGCCATTCCGTTCTGGCCCGCGGTAATGCTTCGACCCGCGGAATAAAAATCTTTTGTCGTCTTCGTTCGCTTAGCCGCCCAGTAGGTAATGCCCAGGGTTCCCGCTACGAACAGAAGGAAGAAGAATATTGCTATGGGATTCGGTTCCCCGAATTGTGTATTCATCTGTTAGCCTCCGATCTTTCCTTTGATATCTTCGACCATTTGGTCGTACTTTCTGTTAGCCCAATTCGCGTATGTGAACGTCAGTATCCAGGAAATCACGATTACCGCGACGCCGATCGGCAGCCCGATGGTAATGTTCTCCGAGATTTTTGCGCCCAACGTCTCTTTACCGTATGCCATAAGGAAGATGAAACCGAAATAGGTGATTAATGTCAGTACGGTCAGTATCGCGACGATGCTGTTTCTCGTCGACACCATTTTTTGAAAATCCGGGCTATCGAGATACTTCTGATGAGCCATTTTAGGCTTCTCGCTTGTTACAGCCAATGTAAACACCCCCTAAGTTGTAGTTGAGTCTAAAAGTTGCCGAACTTGAACGAAAAACGGAACTTATCACCCCCCTTTGCCGGATTACTTACGGCCAGTAACTCCCCCACGCTCTTTATGCCTAAGTCTATTAAAGCGGGTAGAAGCCGCTGTAGGACCTGCGCTGTAATAAAGGCATCCGCTATAGCGTTATGAGCCCCTTTTACAGGCACATCCAAACTCTTGGCGATATCATATAGGCTCGGATGGCCCGAGCTATCCTCGCCAATCCGCTGCCTCCTCCACTTATCGAGCGCAAAGACGTCTAAAATGGGATTTTTCACCGATACCCCATAGAGCCGCTTAGCCTCACGATTGAGAAAAGTCAAATCTATGGCAGGCATATAGCCGACCATAATGTCGTCACCGCAAAAACTCAAAAACTCCGGCAAGACCTCCTCTATGGAAGGCTCTTCGGCGACCTCGCCCGGCGTTATCCCATGTATCACGACGCTCGAACCCGTAAGCTTGGCCTCGGGACTGATAAGCCTATCAAAGGTCTCGCCGAGTAAAATCCGCGTTCCCGCCATTCGGATAGCGCCGAGCGAGACGATCGAGTCTTTCTTATCGTCCAGTCCGGTCAGCTCGCTATCGATGACCACATATCGCGCTTTATCGATTGGAACGCCGAGGTCTTCGCTCCCGAAGACCGCCGCTTCCATCGCCCCGAAGTTTGACGATTTCCGCCTATACGACTCGCTGATATCCGACATTTTGCCTCTAGACCAATCCCTAAAACCCATTACGACACCGTCCCCAAGGAATAGCGCTGGTCTATTAGGTCTTGGACTCTCGATATCAGCTGAAATATCTCTTTCAACGTCTGCTTCTCGAGCGTGTTGAGTTCGTTGGGATTGATGAAATTGTCCGGCTCGGAACCGAGTTCTATCTGCTCGAACTGGCGTAAAACCCGTAACAGCATTATAAACTCGAAAGACTGCTCAAGCTCTAGCCCGAACTCATCTATCAAACCATGCTGTCCCTTGAGCGCCTCGATACGCTCGAGCGTCGAGGTCTCACTAACGCCCCGCTCGAGACTGAAGAGCCTCACTATATCGACTATTAGCGCCAGCGCGCTTATCTTCAAGTTCAACTGGTCCTTATGCTCACCGCTTTTTTCCACGACAAACGTCTTGAAAAAGCCGAGCGGCGGACGATTGTCGACGATTGTAGCCGCCATGCGCGCCAAGAAGAAGCGCTCCTGCTCGAGCTTTTGGTTCAAGTGGCGCCTCAACATCTTACCGAGGTCCAAATCCCCATAGACCGGCCTGAAATCGAAGAATATGACCGAGAGCAAAATCGATTCAGGGGTCGAGGAGGTTATCCATTCGGTGAAATTGCGTTTCCAGACCTTCAGTGGCCGGCTCCACTTGGGGTTGCCGGCCATATAATCGGCGGGACATTTCGGGAAACCGCACTTTACCAGTGCGTCATTTATGCGAACCGCGAATTCATGAAAATACTCGGCCGCCTCTTTCTCCATCTCGGGAGTCTCGGGGTCGGCATAGATCAAGGCGTTATCCTGGTCGGTCTTGAAGGTCTGCTCTTTCCGGCCCTCACTTCCGAAGACAATCCAACAAAACGGTACCGGCGGCGGCCCGTGCTCGCTTAGGTCTATCTCGATAATCCTCTGGAGCAGCCGCTCGTTGAGTTCGGTTATGATGCGCGAGATGTTACTTGCTTTCGTGCCCTCTTTCAGCAAGAGGCCGACCATGCTCGATATCTCGGACGATATCGGTATGAGGCACTCGATATTCTGCCGGCTCTCTATCTCGCGCGCGATGGTAATCGGTGAAAGGCCCTGGAGCATCATGAGGTCATGGTTTGTGACTATGCCTTTTAAGACGTCTTTGTCCATCACCAGTAGGTGGTGAATGCCGTGGCGAATCATCTTGAGAAGAGCCTCAAAGCAGAATTCGCCTACCTCTATGGTCACCAATGAAGTCGTCATTATGTCACGCAAAGGACCCGTAACGCTCGCACCCGTCGCGACTACCTTCTCTCGCAAATCCCGGTCGGTCACGATTCCCAAAGGTCTGCGCGCTTCGTCGATGACGACAAGCGAGCTGATTTTACGTTCCGCCATCAACCGGGCGGCCGCCCGGATACTTTTTTCGGGAGACGCCGTTATGAGCCGCTGGGTGGCGATGTCGCCCACCGGCGTCGTGAACGGCAGGGTATTCCCCGACCTGTATAAGAAACCTTTGTCGTAAAGTTCGCGGAAGGTGGTGTCTACGTACTTCCCAAGATATGAGCGGAGGAAATACTCCGCGAAGGCCGGGTAAGAGTCGTGCAACCTCAAGAAGGTCTCTTTGTCGATGAGGTAGCAAATCGTGTCATCGGCGGCGACTACACTCGTTCTCGATTTATCGCCGCTGTATAACGATACGAAACCGAAGCTGTCCCCTTCGTTCCTGTAGTCGATGATTATTTCATCGGTGCCGGACCGAACAAAAATCTTGACCCCGCCTTTTTGCACGATATAAAGATGCTCGCTTGGCGGTCCGGACTGGGTTAGTATCTCGGTTCCCTTTGGATAATACTCCATCGACACTTTGCCGGCTATCATCCGCAACGTGCCCTTTTTTAGAAACTGAAACGGAGGTACTTTCTCCAGGAATTCCACGACATCACTGAGTATCAAGCGCCCTCCAAACCATCTTCGCCGAACTTGCTAACTTGAGGCTTCTCTTAAATACTTTGTAACACCATCAAAGACCGGGCCTTAGAGTTCTCACCAGCCTGACCTTAAGCTTTAAGAACACGTTCGAGTTGCCGCACCTGATGCTATCGGTAGTTTTTTAACGGTTCACGGTTCATTTTGCCTGTTTTCGGCAACTTGTACATGGTCACCACATATAGTCGCAAGCCCTAAGGCGCTTCTAACCGTTTACCTTTCGATACCTACTTTGCCATATGGCTCCGAAAAGACCATATAATACTCCCGTTGTGTAGCGTCACACAAAGTTTACCTGCTAATTAAGGAATTGTAATAAGATTTTGGTAAACGGTCGAATTGGTAGATAAACGGTACATTTACGGTGATTAGCGGTTGGTTATCACATTTGCCGGTATTTTATCGCTAGTATTAAGAACTGCTTAAGCACGTATCACACACAATGCCGTTCACAGTTTAAATACGACCGTTTCCCGTAATATTGGGTGTTGCGGAACCTTCCTCGCGCCTAGCCCTATTTCAATTACAGACATATTACCTGGTAGCAAGCTTATCATGTCCAGGCAAAGAACCCAGCAACATCAGAATACAAATCTTGTTTGTACCTATTGTTACGTTCTAGCACTTAGAAATAGCCTATTACACGCCTATATTTGATAATATCCGATTAATTTGAAGTTACATATCCCTCATTAGGGTGATATCTTTTACGATGCACTGCTACAATCTAAGCCCTCGCTCCCCTGGAGCCGCCGGTTAGCGCCAGAGCGAACGGCTGTTTAGAGCGGTTTTACCTCATGAGTCGCCCACATACCTTCCGGAGTAACGTGGGAGATGTTGGAATAGCAAAACGGGATGGGCGCACAAGCCCACCCCGTCGATTTATTACAAGAGCTTAACTACTTTGTCGCGGCGTCGCTATTGCCCCATTTTTACCAGATTAAATATCATCTTTGCGGCTTCCGCCCGCGTCGCATAGGTCTCGGGCCTGAATTCGCCGTTGGGATAGCCTTCGATTATGCCGAGCTTTCTAGCGCCGGCGATACCCTGGAATGCCCAGTGACCAATGGGCACATCTGGAAACGCCTGCGCCGCGGCCATGGTCTTCATATCCTTAGCGCGGTAAATAATAGTGGCGGCCTCGGCGCGAGTTATCTTGGCATCGGGCTTAAATGCGCCGTTCGGATATCCCTTGAGGATTCCCGACGCGGTCGCTTTGACCATATGCTGCTCCGACCAGTGGCCGGCGATATCGGTCGATTTGGCCTTACCGGCGGCCGTGGCGGTACTCTCAGAGCCGATACCGAGCACGGTAACCGCCATCTTGGCAAACTCCGCCCTGGTAATATGAGCGTCCGGCTTGAAATCACCTTCCGCATATCCTCGGACGGCCTCCAGCTTGACCAATCCATCGACATATGGGAAAGGCCATTCTTCGACAGCTATATCCGACCAACCGCTGCCGTCATCGACGATATGCTGGACGTAGATGTCGGATTCCGCGTCTTCCTCGGGCGGATGCGGCCCGTAGTAGCCAAACTTAACAGGCTCTACGGGCGGCTTGGTCTGCTTGATCAGCCGCCAGCCGTAAAAAAGGCCGCCTTTTTCATCCGGCACAAATCCGATTCCCGTCAATATCTGTCCGCCTTTGAGAACGACACCGTTTTGACCCCAGAGCGCTTTTCCTTGAAAATCGTATCGCTGCACAGACATCGTCTCCGCCGGAAACGGCCCGAAATCCGTATATGAGTTTGAGATTAAGAAAAACCCTCCGGCCTTGTCGGCGACGGGATACTGGTACGCGTTTTTCGAGGCTATCGTCTTTTTCCAGGCGACTTTCCCTGTAGCGTCGATAAGCGTCAGGTCGATGCCGATCGGGATAGGAACGTTGTTGATAACAGTGTCGACCACTTCACCCCTCGGGCCGATTATCTTGTCGGTCCGCTCCTCGAAACGCATCTTCGGCCAGGTATAAAGAAGCCCTCCCTCTACGGCCGTCACCATTCCGGGATCATAGTAGCCGGTGTCGCCATCCTTGGAAATCAATGGCTTGCCGTGGTCCCAGACGACCTTTCCGTCGGGGGTGACCTTTGTCGCGAAGAAATTTACGTTCGGATTCGGGAAATAGCCGAAGCCGCCCGGACCTTCCTTTCTCTCGACGTAAGGCATGCCTTTCGGTTGTGTCCAGGTTAACATCGCCGAGTTATCATCGGCGACCTGGAGCTGGCCGAACCAGGGTTCCGCAGGCAACCCCTTGACATCGATGCTCAACTTAGAGGGCCACACCATAGACCCCTGTCTGTTGAGCCGCCGCACAAAGATATGGCCGTCTTTCATCCGCTGGTTCGGACCGGGCATACCGTAGTAACCGTATTCATGGCCGGCCAGGTCGTTCCAGCTGAAATATAGCCCGCCCGCACCGTCGGATACCATGTTTACCGACTCCCCCGTCGGGTCGTAGCCGTAGTAAGATACGTTTTCCAGCTGCTCTATGCCGAGTGCCTCGTTGACGGAAACGCCCTCCTCTCTCCACATCCGGGTGCCGCCCGAACTCATCCGCTGCATATAAAAGCCGGGGCGCTCATCATCGCGCCAGACAATAATCGCGCCGCCTTCCTCATCCGACACTGTCGATCTGATGCTCTGAGCGCCAGCGCCGACATAGACGGTCGCGCCCATGTCCCCCCATTTTTTGTTGCCGCCGGCGTCGATTTTCTGCGCATATACATCCGGTTTTCTGCGGTTGCGATTGTCTGTCCAAGTTACGATTAGCGAGTCTCCCGAAAGACAGACCGGCGGATATCCGTAATTAAAATAGGTTCCGCCAATAACTAGTACCGGCCTGTCCCAGAGCAAACGTCCATCCGGTCCTAGTTTTTGAGCAAACAGCTTGACCTCGGCCTTCCTGCGCTCCAGCCACACGACAAAAAGGTTGCCGTCCTTGTCCGGGATGAGCTGAGTCATCTCCCAGGGCGTTCCCGCGTTCTCGGCGACTCGAACGCCGCCGCCCCAATGCTTCTTGACGGCGGCGAAAACACCGCCCGGCAGAAATAAAGTCATGACAAGAACGAGTATAAGGGACGCGATTATCGAGCGAGCGACCCTCGTCTTAACTCTTCCTTTCACCCACATAATCCGTCTCCCTTCCCTATCCGCTTGACGCTTTAAAATTTGTGTACCGCAAAAAAGTTCCCAATCCGTTAAACTTTTGGTGCTTTCTCGGGTATATTAAAACAGTGGCTAATATCGAGTCTAACACAGAGAGGGAAAGAGTGGTCGTCGCGGAAAACCTTACCAAGGTCTTCGACGGCTTGACCGCGGTTAAAGGAATAAGTTTCACGGTCGAGCGCGGTGAACGCGTCGGTTTCCTCGGCCCCAACGGGGCGGGCAAAACAACGACGATTCGAATGCTTTACGGGATGTCGCCGCCGACCGCCGGCAGCCTCGTCGTTCTCGGCCTAGATGTCCGCGACGACATCCGCGACATAAAGCGGCGGATCGGCGTTGTGCCCCAAGAGACCAATCTCGACACCGACCTCTCGGTCCGCGAAAACCTCGAGGTCTACGCCAACTACTTCGGTATTCCGAAAAAGGCGGCGGGCGGGCGTCTCCATGAGCTTCTCGCATTCATGCAGCTCGAAGAGCGAGCTAATACGATGGTCGATACGCTCTCGGGCGGCATGAAGAGGCGTCTCCTGCTGGCAAGAGCGCTCCTCAACAACCCCGAGCTGCTCATCCTCGACGAGCCGACGACCGGCCTCGACCCGCAAGCGCGACACCTTATATGGGATAGGCTCAAAAGCCTGCAGGAACAAAATGTAACACTCGTCTTGACGACCCACTATATGGATGAGGCAAGCCAACTCTGCGACCGTATTATCATCATGGATGAAGGAAGCATCATAGCCGAGGGCAACCCCCTTGATTTAATAGAAACCCATATCGGCGGCGAAGCGCTCGAGATACGGGTCGCCGAGGGGCAGCGAGAAGCGCTCCAAGAGCTTCTCGTGCCCAAAAGCGAGTATTACGAGGTACAACATGATACGTATGTCTTCTTCGCCCTGGCGGCGGATGAACTTATGCGGGCGGTCAAGGACGCCGGCTTTGAGATAGAGTACGCGCTCAAGCGACGCTCGACTCTCGAAGATGTCTTCTTGAAGCTGACCGGAAGGCGGCTGCGAGATTGAACCCGCTCATTAAGACCGCGCGTTCCATATCGCCCGCCGGAGTCATAAGGATGTGGTATCGGAACTGGAAGATATTTCGGAAGGTCTTCTGGTTCGCGGCGGCCCCGAACTTTCTCGAGCCGGTAATATATCTCACGGCTCTCGGAATCGGCCTAGGCCTTTTAGTCCGGGATATCGAAGGCCTGAGCTATGTTCAATTTCTAGCCCCGGGCCTTCTCGGCTCGACGGTGATGTACGCGTCCTCCTTTGAGACGACCTACAGCAGTTTCATCAGGATGAAGTATGAGAAAACCTACGACGCGGTGCTGGCAACGCCGCTGAGCATAGAAGACGTTATCGCGGGTGAGATTCTCTGGGGCGCGACGCGCGGCTATATCAACGCGCTTACTTTCCTCGGGGTCATCGCCGTCTTTGGCTATGTCGATTCGGCGGCGGCGCTGCTGCTCATACCGCTGCTCTTCGTCTTCGCGGCGCTCTTCGCGATTGTCGGCATGATATATACGGCGCTGGTCTCTAATATAAATCTCTTCAACTATTACTTCACGCTCTTTATCACGCCGCTCTTCTTGTTCTCCGGTATCTTCTTCCCCATCTCGACGCTGCCGGCGTGGGCGCAAAAACTCGCGCTGTTTACGCCGCTCTATCACGTGGTGCTAGTCTGTCGCGGGCTCACCCTCGGCAGGCTCGACCAAGACGTATTCACCAGCATATTCATTACGGTCGCATTGACGGCCGTGCTCTTTCTAATACCGATCGCCATCATGCGCCGGCGTTTGATTAAATAACAGAAAGCATTTTTAGCGTTCGTTAGTATTGTCCCCGCCAAAGAACAGATGCTTACAATCGTGAACGGAGCTTAAGAAATGTCTATCTTGATATAAAGCTCGGTTACTGGTCGCGAGCCAACCTTCTAAAAAGGGAAGGCACGCTCAGTAACCACAAGCTTTATTCGGTTAGCAGCAGTGAGTTTAGTATATATGATAGCCGCTATCAGTAACAGGGGGTAAAAATGAAAAGAATAATCATTTTAGGGTTGTTAGTTCTCGCTTTTTTAGGAATTGTAGCCGTTGTAAATGCTCAAATAGTGCCCTCTTTGATGTCAGGCAAACGGGTAA
>JAGXSZ010000017.1 GCA_018333515.1 Actinomycetota bacterium | reverse complement strand
GCGGGGTAGGTGTCGTCCGGCGCTTTCCACTTGCCGGTGCTTATGCCGAAGCCCATGGTGTGGCCGACGTTGTACTCGGTGGTAAAGGCGTCGTCGTTGTCCATCTGGATGTTGTATCCGCTTCCCGCGCCGGTGCCGTGGCACCAATCGCACGCCTCGAACCTGGTGTCCGAGCGGAGCAACTTGAACTTGCCCGCCGCGCGGTGGACCGCGTGGCACTCACGACACCGGTGGGTGGACGTGAGGTAGCCGCCGTGCGGGCCGGACTGGAACCGGTATGCGTTCGCTTGATTCTGATCGCCGGCCGCAACATAATCTTGCGGGTCGTTGTAGTTGTAGCCATCGATACCGGCTGTATACGGGCTGTTCCATGTGCCCTGGACGTGCGTGCTGGTATTAAACGCATCGCCGTATACTGTCGCTAGCGCCTCACCTTGAATAATCAGGGGTCAGGTCTTTATTTTTTAATTTCCCAGCCAAGCAACGTACATCCCAAGCACACAATAGCTGCCTTGCTACCTTGCTACCTTGAGCCATCCGCCTCCAGCGACCTCAACAGCTCCTTAATATCCGTGTCCGATTCTGCGCCCGCATTAACCTTACCGACAATCTGGCTTACTCGCGGGTAGCTCATTTTAAATCGCCCTGCGATTGTCTTAAGGTCATACCCACCAAGCTGCCGGCACAGGTAGATGGCTGTATCTCTGGCCGCTCCCTTAGCGCGAGGCGTTTTTGTGTCCACCGGATCTACTCCATAGAATTTAGCCACCAGCTCTAAGATTTTATCCATTGTCGGTCGCACCGGATATCTCTGTGAAACAGGTACCTCTTCGCAGATATCTTTCTCTCTAAGGCTCTTTTCAAGCTCGCTTAAAAAATTCTCGCTTCCCATGTATATTTGACCGACCAGAGACGACCAGGGAGAAGGCTTGCCAATCCCTTCGGCCACAAAATCCCGGTAGGCTAATTGAGCTTTCTTTTTCGTGCGACCAAATCGGCTTAAAGTATAGTCGGTATGGAGAAAAGAGCTTGAATTAAGGCCCGCGTATGTGCAGTAGCTGCCATAAGGCCACTTTTCAGGTTTATCGACAATCTTTGCCCTAACCGGATTAAGCGCGACATACCGGCAAAGCTTGAGAAGATATGCCTCTTTTTCTACGAGAATCGCTCTGTAGCGACCCTGGAAAAGGTGCCCGCTTCGTTTATATTTACGGTTAAAGCGCTGGGTGTAGATTCCATTTAGTTGCCGCATGCCCTTCGATAGATTTGCCTCTCGCGTCTCCAGCAGCAAGTGATAATGGTTGGGCATAAGACAATAAGCATGCAGAAGCCATCCCGTCTCTCCTACCACCTGAGATAGCGTTTTCAAAAAAAGAATATAGTCTTCTTGCTCGCGATAAATTTCCTTTCGCTCGTTACCGCGTGCCGTTATGTGGTAAAGAGCGCCTGGAAATTCCAGTCGTAGCGGTCGGGCCATAATAGCTAATGATAGTAGAGACTAAGCTGATAGTAAAGACCGGTTTTGTACTTGTGTCGCTATATACCTTTGGTCTGTTGGTTCTTTGTCCCTTTGTTGTCCGCTAAATTAACAATTAAAGACCTGACCCCAGGCTCTTTGTTGTCCGCTAAATTAAAAATTAAAGACCTGACCCCAGGCTTTGAAGGCTAAAAATTAAAGACCTGACCCCCTTTTTTGCTCTTTTGCTTTGCGGAGTTCGAACATCTCGTCGCGGAGGAGGGCGGCTTTTTCGAAGTCGAGGCTCTCGGCGGCGGTTCGCATCTCTTCTTCGAGGGCGCGGATGATATTCTCCAGCTCCTGGCGGGGTATCTTCTCTATCTCGTCGCTGTCTTTGCGGGCCTTGTAGAGCTTGCCCGATTCGGCGACAACGCTTTGGATGATATCGGTTACGGCCTTGCGGATGCTCTCGGGCTCGATACCGTGCGCCTCATTGTAATCTTTCTGGAGCTTACGGCGGCGGTTCGTCTCGTTTATCGCGCGGCTCATCGAATCGGTCACCGAGTCGGCGTACATCACGACCTGCCCGCTGACGTTCCGGGCGGCACGCCCTATAGTCTGGATTAGCGAGCGCTCGGAACGGAGGAAGCCCTCTTTGTCGGCGTCGAGGATGGCGACGAGCGAGACTTCGGGCAGGTCGAGTCCTTCGCGGAGCAGATTTATGCCGACGAGGACGTCGAAATCGCCGCGCCGCAGGTCGGTCAATATCTTCACACGTTCAAGCGTGTCGATGTCGGAGTGGAGGTAGCGTACCCTGACCCCCAACTCGAAATAATAGTCGGTTAGGTCTTCGGCCATCTTCTTGGTTAGCGTGGTCACCAGTACGCGCTCGTTCTTGTCGATGCGCGTCTTAATCAAGTCGAAGAGGTCGTCGACTTGACCTCCGGTCGGTTTTACTATGACTTCGGGGTCGACCAGCCCGGTCGGGCGGATGATTTGCTCGGCGACTTGCTCGGAGACCCGCGCCTCAAAAGGCCCCGGCGTGGCGCTTACAAAGACGATTTGCGGCACTTTCTCTATGAACTCCTCGAAGCGCAAGGGGCGGTTGTCGACCGCCGAGGGCAGCCGGAAGCCGTGCTCGACGAGGGTTAGTTTGCGCGAGCGGTCGCCGTTGTACATCCCGTTTAGCTGCGGGACGGTGATATGCGACTCGTCGATAAGGACGAGCAAATCCTTCGGGAAGTAGTCGATGAGCGTATCGGGCGGCTCGCCCGGCGCTTTGCCGCTAAAGTGCCGCGAATAATTCTCGACGCCGTTACAATAGCCGACTTCACGCAACATCTCCAGGTCGAAGTTGGTGCGCTGCTCGAGCCTCTGCGCCTCCAAAAGCTTCCCCTGCTCCTTTAGCTCTATTACGCGGTCTACCATCTCGTTCTGGATGGAGCTGAGCGCCCGCTCTATCTTATCTTCGACGGTGACGAAGTGCGTCGCCGGATAGATGGCCGTCCGCCCGTGCTCGCGCATTATCTCGCCGGTGAGCGGGTCGATGCCGGCGATTCGCTCAACCGTATCGCCGAAGAACTCGACGCGGATACCTATCTCATCGTAAGCCGGAAATATCTCGAGCACATCTCCGCGTACCCTGAAGGTGCCCCGAGTAAAACTGTAATCGTTCCGCTGGTACTTTATTTTGACCAGTTTCTTTAAGATGTGGTCGAGGTTGTAGTCTTCGCCCTTATTCAAAAACACGACGGTCGCCCGGTAGTCCTCGGGCGAGCCGAGGCCGTAGATGCAGGAGACCGAAGCGACTATGATGACGTCGCGTCGGGTAAAGAGCGCGCTGGTCGCGGCGTGCCGCAGCTTGTCTATCTCGTCGTTTATCGATGAGTCCTTCTCGATGTAGGTGTCGGTATGCGGGATATAGGCCTCGGGTTGGTAATAGTCGTAGTAGCTCACGAAATATTCTACCGCGCTCGTCGGGAAGAAGTACTTGAACTCGTTGCAGAGCTGCGCCGCCAAGGTCTTATTGGGCGCGATTATGAGGGTGGGTCGCCCGATATTATCGATGACCTTAGCCATGGTATAGGTCTTACCCGAGCCGGTCACGCCGAGGAGCGTCTGGTAGTTGCATCCGCCCCTGACGCCCGCGATCAATTTCTCTATAGCTTGCGGTTGGTCCCCTTTCGGCTCGTAAGGGGCCTCGATTCTAAAGTCGTTCATATCACTCATAGTACTTCTATTCTACGGAATTCGAGAGGTTTTGACACTCATCGCGCCTATCGGAACTCACCCGCATAGATGTCGGCGTAACGCTGTCTCGTGTTCATTACCTTCTCAACATATTCTCGGGTTTCTTTGAAAGGAATCGTCTTTATCAGGTCGTCGACATTATTATGAAGGCCCTTGTTAAGCCAATGGTCGACGTTTTTGTGGCCGGAGTTGTACGCGGCCAGCGCCAGGCGCTCGTCATCGTATCTATCGCGCAGGTAGTCGAAGTACCAGCAACCCATATCGATGTTGACCCTGTAGTCCAGTAAGTCGCCGACATGAAAGTTGCGCTTCTGCTTGCCCGCGACCCACCGTCCGGTATCGGGCATGATTTGCATCAAGCCGACGGCACCCGCCCGGGATTCGGAAGACGGATTGAACTTGCTCTCCTCGTAGATCATCGCCGCTATCAAGTAGGGGTCTATCGAATATTTCTCGCTCGCTTGACCTATTTCCTCTTTGTATTCAAGGGGGTAAAATACCTGGTCGAACCTGTCGGTAAAAGACCATTGATACCACATGATGACAAAAAAGGGCAGTATTACTACGATTATTGCGATTTTGGATAATCTCATTGCTTCGTCCTAATACGTTAACCGACAGTGATTAATCATCGAGACTGTCGGCTTGAATTACCTTCCATAGTGCTTCCGTTTGTTCTTTGAGTTCGTCTAAGGTTCCGTTATTTGCAACGACCACATCCGCGAACTTCTCAAGGGCGTCTTTCCCTCGCTGTGCGCCGACGCGACTTTCGGCCTCTTCTCTGGAAAGGCCTTTTTTGAGAAGGCGCTCCAGCCGGATATCTTCATCCGCCGTCACGACAACCGTGTGTGCGCAACGCTTGTCCATGCCGACCTCAATCAAGAGCGGCGCGTCGATAACTACGACGGCGTCGGGTCTATTTATCGCCTCCAACTCGCGAAGGCGGCTATCTACCTCATCGATAACGCGGGGGTGAACGATCTCGTTCAAGGCCTCGCGTTGTTCGGCATCCCCGAAGACGATTCTGCCCAACTCGGGCCGGTCTATGCTTTGGTCGGGCCGGAGCACGCTCTCGCCGAAATGCTCGACTATATCCGTCCACGCCGGCCTGCCCGGTTCGACGACCTCGCGCGCGATTTCATCCGCGTCGATAACGTCCGCCCCTTTTTCCTTAAGAAGCGCGGTCACTGCCGACTTGCCCGACGCTATTGGCCCGGTTACACCGATAATCTTCATGACAATCCCCGGCCCGGAACGGGCCTAAACCCGCTCTTCCATCTGTTCATATTGAACACTATACCAGATACCCATACCGGAGACACCGGCGAACCACCGTCCCACCGTCGTCGCGAACCGATTAACGCCCTGATGTCCGTGGAAAGTCCAACTTAAAAAGGGCCCCGCAACGCAAGGCCCTTAAGATATTGCGTCTTACTACGCGCCCGACCCTTTCTTGGGGTGCTCTTTCTTCATTTGGCTGAGCACGTCCTCGAGCGAACCCGGCGTGACCGGAACCGTCGCTTCTTCTTCGGCGGCTGCTTCGATTACCTCTTCAACAGCTTCGGTTGCGCCTTCTTCGACAGCGACTTCTTCGACAACCGTTTCTTCTACGGTTTCCTCGGCTGTCTCGTCTGCTGTCTCCTCGGCTTCCGCGGGCGCCGCGGCTTCTTCGGGGGCTGCCCCGGCTATAACTTCCTCGGCTACAGCTTCCCCTACTATAACTTCTTCAGCTACAACCTCGACGACTACTGCCTCTTCTTCGGCGGTCTCGATTACGGGAATCTTTACCTCTTCGACGACTACCGCGTCAGCGGCTGCTTGGACATCTTCTGTCTCCGCCGCGGCCTCTACTTTAGTCTCGTCCGGTGCGGGCAGCGTCTGTTTGACGCTCAGGCTTACCCTTCTTTTGTCGACATCGATACCGACGATTTTAACATCGACGTTCTCGCCCACCTTGACGATTTCTTCCGGCATCTCGACATGCTTATGCGCAAGTTCCGAGATGTGGATGAGACCTTCGAGGCCCTCTTCTACTTCGACGAACGCGCCGAACGGCACGAGCTTTGTTACCTTGCCTGTTATGAGCTGGTCCACCTTGTAGCCGCTTACCTTTTGTCTCCAGGGGTCTTCCTGTGTCTGACGAAGCCCGAGAGAGATTCTCTCGCGGTCGAAGTCGACATCCAAGACCTGGACTTTGACATCGTCACCGACCGCCACGACTTCTGACGGGTGGTCGATATGGTTCCAGCAGAGTTCCGAGATGTGGATAAGTCCGTCTATTCCGCCAAGGTCGACGAATGCTCCAAAGTCGACGATACTCGAGATTTTGCCTTCGAGCACCGCTCCCTTGACTATCTTCTCGAGGAGTTTGCCCTTCTCGTGTTTCTTCTCCTCCTCAAGAACCGCGCGTCTCGAAAGAACCACGTTGTTTCTGTTGCGATCCATTTCGATAATCCGGCATTCCATGGTCTGACCGATGAATTGATGGAGGTCTTTTGTTCGTCTCAAGTCGACTAGCGACGCCGGCAAGAAACCTCTTAAACCGATGTTGACTATCAGCCCACCTTTTACGACTTCGATGACGCTTCCCTCGATAGTCTCGCTGGTATTGGCGAGCGCCTGGATTCTAATCCATGCTTGCTCATACTCGGCGCGCTTCTTCGAGAGAATGAGTCTTCCTTCTTTATCCTCTTTTTGGAGAACGAGCGCTTCGATGCGATCGCCCACCTTGACGATTTCGAAGGGATCGGCATCGGGTTTAATCGACAGTTCCCTGGCGGGAATCGCGCCTTCCGACTTGTAGCCGATGTCTACGAGGACCTCATCGCGGTCGACTTTTACAACTTCGCCGACGACAATGTCGCCGTCATCGAAGACCTTAATGGTTTGATCGTAGTCGGGGACGAGCACTCCGTCCTCGCCCATGATCATGTAGCTTTCCGGGTTATCAACTGGTTCTTTTTCGGACATTAATCTAAAACCTCCCAAATTTTTAGCAATAGGCGATTAAAAACAAAAATGCCACCAGGGGTGGCTGCGGGCTATCCGTCCTAACGGTAATTAAAGTGCGACATGGACCCTGTGTTATCTCGGGAAAAGACGAACTTGATCAGTCTGCCCTCAACTCCACTTTTCCTTTCTATCCACGCGGCATCGCCGCTTACCCGCAAGAATCCCTCTAGTTGAACTGCTTTTTCACCTTGCTGGTATATAGCTTAAGCTAAATAAAGCGGTTTGGCAATTCTATTTCGCTTCTTTCCAATTAAAACCTGAAGAAACATCGACTTTTAGGCGTACTCTGAGCGGAAACGCGTGCTCCATGATATCCCTGACCATCGAGGTCAACGCATCCAACTCGTCCTCGGATGTCTCGAAAATCAACTCATCGTGGACCTGCAGGACCATTCTCGCCTGAAATGCTTGGCTCTTAAGCTCTTTGTCGACCCGCACCATCGCCAGCTTTATGATGTCGGCGGCACTACCCTGTAGCGGCGCGTTGACCGCAAACCGCTCGCCGAGGCTTCGAATCCTGCCGTTGCCGCTTTTGAGTTCGGGGATATAGCGCCTTCGGCCCAGGAGCGTTTCGACGTAGCCCTTCTCTTTCGCTTCGGCTATCGTTTTGTCGATGAATTCCTCGACTTTGGGGAGACTCTTGAAGTATTTGTCGATGAAGGCGCGGGCGTCGCCCACCGGGATACCGAGCCGGTCGGACAACCCGTACGCGCTCATGCCGTAGAGAACGCCGAAATTGACCATCTTAGCGATGCGCCGCATCTGCGATGTCACCTGCTCGGGCAAGACACCGAAGACCTCTATCGCCGTCACTTCATGAATATCTTCGTCGGCTTCGAACGCCCGCAATAGCACCGCTTCACCCGAGTAATGCGCGAGCAGCCGCAGCTCTATCTGGGAATAGTCGGCGGATAGAAAGAGTTCTCCGGGGCGCGACGGGATAAACGCGGCGCGCATGCGCCGGCCCAGCTCGGTGCGGATCGGGATATTTTGCAGGTTCGGGTTGCTGCTGCTAAGACGCCCCGTTGTCGTTACGGTCTGGTTGAACGAGGTGTGAATCTTACCGGTCTTGCCGTTGACAAGCCTCGGGAGCGCGTCTATATAGGTAGACTTCAATTTGGCCAACTCGCGGAAACTTACTATCTTCTCGACTATAGGGTGGACGGTGAGCAGCTTTGCCAGGACGTTCGCGTCGGTCGAATAGCCGGTCTTGGTCTTCTTCGATTTCGGCAAACCGAGCTTCTCGAAGAGGATGACGCCGAGCTGCCGCGGGGAGTTGATGTTAAACTCTTGTTCCGCCAGGGAGTAGATATCGTTTTCCAGCGATTCGAGGAGCAGCTCCGTCTCTTTAGAGAGGTCGCTCAGATAGTCGGCATCTATGCCGACCCCTTCGTGCTCCATCTTGGCGAGAACGGGTATGAGCGGCATCTCTATCTCGTCGAAGAGCTTGAACAGGTTTTGTTCTTCGAGGGTCTCCTCGAACTTCTGCTTGAGGCGCAGGTTCGCGACCGCCTCCAGCGCGAGGCGCTCGTCGCCGGTCGTGCCCGAGAGAGCCATGCCGAGATAGATAGCGGCCGACTCCTCTATCGGGTACGAGGATCGGTCGGGGTTGATGAGGTATGCGGCGATTTCGGTGTCGAAAGCTATGCCGCCGAGGTCGATATCCTCGTTCCAGAGTGCGAGCATGACCTGCTTGAGGTCGTGGCCGATTTTGGCGATACTGGCGTTCTCGAGTTGCGTTTTGAGCAGCCGCGGCAGCTCTTGCGCGCCGATTATCCGCTCGGTCTCATCGAAGAGTGTCGTCGCCTCTTTGGCTATATAGACCTTGTCCTCACCGTATGCGATGGCCAGCGCTTCGATAGCTCGGTCGATGCTGTTCTCGCCGCCCGCGCGAACCACGATGGCGAACCGCCCCGCTTCGTCGAGTTCGGCGGCGAGTCGCTCCGCGTCTTCTTCGGTTGTGAGATATACGATGTCGGGTCCGGCTGTCGCGGTTGTAGGCGCGCCGGCGTCGGACGGCTCGGCGGGCTGGGTTGGCCGGGACGGCCGCTCTTTGCTCCGCGCGAAAAACCGGTCGAGGAGCGTAAAAAACTCTAAGTCGGCGAAGACGCGGCGGACCTCTTGCTCGTCGAAGCCGCCGACGCGGCACTCGCTGAAATCGACCTCAATCGGCACATTGCGGTCGAGAATAGCCAGCTTTTTAGAGAGTTCGGCCTCGGCGGCGTTTTCCTCAAGCATCGCCCGCCAGCGCTTGTTCTCGATTTTATCGAGGCCGGCAAGAATTTCCTCGACGCTTCCGTATTGCCTGATAAGCTTGGCCGCTGTCTTCTCGCCGATGCCGGGCACGCCGGGTATGTTGTCTGAGGCGTCGCCTTTGAGCGCGAGGTAATCCGGCACCCGCTCGGGCGTGACCCCGTAGCGCTCGATGACCTTGGCGCGGTCGTATATGACGATATCCGAGATTCCCTTGCGGGTGGTCATGATTTTTATGTGGTCATCGACGAGCTGGAACGCGTCGCGGTCGCCGGTGACTACCAGCACATCGTCGTCTTCGGCCTCGGCTCGGGACGCGAGCGTCGCCAGTATGTCGTCGGCCTCGAAACCGTCGAGTTCATATATCGGGATATTTAGCGCGCCTAACACATCTTTGACAAGCGGGAACTGGCTGATAAGGTCGTCCGGCGTCGGCTCGCGATGCGCTTTGTAGTCTTCGAACTGCTCGTGGCGAAAGGTCGGCGCGGCGCGGTCGAAGGCGACGATGACCACATCGGGCTTCTCGTCTTTGAGCAGCTTCATGAGCATGCTTGTAAAGCCGTAGACCGCGTTTGTCACCTGCCCTTTCGAGTTCGCAAGCGTCGTCGGCAGCGCGAAAAACGCCCTATACACCAAGCTGTTGCCGTCGATTAGGATGATTTTATTCTTCAAACGAGATTCTGTCCTTTTCTTGGAGATTTTGTTCGTGTCGCGCGTGGTTCTAACGACAATTGTACCGTTAGCGCTGGGGAATAACAAACTCTAGACCGTTCTTGTCCCGGTGATTTTACAACCCGAAATAGCAACTTTGCAGCCGGGGCTTTTGTCGCAAAGCCCCCTGTGTCTAGATGGTTTTGATGTGTTTGAACTCGTGCAGCCGACGATCAACGCGCACTTCGGCGCTCGAATCACCCAATCGCTCGGCCTCTTCGCGATCGTGTGTCACCAGGATAAACGGGATATCCCAGTGTCGTTGCAGCTCCTTGAGTTCGGATTGTAACTCTACGCGGGTGTCGGTATCGAGCGCGGAGAGCGGTTCGTCGAGCAGAAGCAATTCCGGGCGCATAATTAGCGTTCTAGCGAGTGCTACACGCTGTTTTTCGCCTCCAGAAAGCTGTTTTGGGTAACGACGCTTGAGCTGAGATATTTTCAGCATCTCGAAGATTTCCCCGGTTTCCACAGCTCGCCCGGCTTGCGATGGACAATTTGCCGGCCCGTACCTCACATTTTGCTCAACAGTCATATGCGGAAACAGAGCGTAGTCTTGAAAGACAAGCCCTATGTTTCTCGCCCTCGGTTTCAGGTCTGTTGAATCGAGTGACGAATATAGCGTGCGCTCGTTGAGCCTAATGAATCCTTCGTCCGGCCTCATTAGGCCTGCTATGCTCCGCAGAATCGAAGTCTTGCCGCAACCGGAAGGACCCAGCAACACAATGATCTCGTTACCGACGGAAATATCCGCCGCGAGCGTAAAGTATTCGAGTTTAAGGGTAAACTTCATTGCCAACACCGGCCGTCACCTACTCTGTTTTCATTCTCAGACACTTGTATTACATGCATTCGCTGACGTCTTTTTCAGATATAACTCAGCTCACGATCGATGGTTACGCTTTGGCCTGCATCACAGCCACAACACCGAGCGTCTTTTCCAGAGATTTAAACTGAACACCATCGAGAAACTAGCTACCAGCAAGACGGCTACCAGAATTCCCGAGTACTTGAGGTCGCCGCTTTGCGATGCCGTATAGATAGCCAGGGGGATGGTCTGCGTTTCTCCCGGGATGTTGCCGCTTATCATCAGAGTAGCGCCGAACTCACCGAGCGACCTCGCGAACGCGAGTACGGTTCCCGAGACGAAGCCGGGCCACGCAAGCGGCAGCGTTACCGTCCGCAACACGGTCGGCTCGCTCGCGCCTAGTGTCCGAGCCGCCTGTTCGAGTTCGGGTTGAACCTGCTCTAACGCCGCTTTGACCGATTGATAGATAAGCGGCAACGCGACCACGGCCGACGCGATGACCGCCGCGTGCCACGAAAAGATAACCTCTATGCCCATCATGTCGAGGACCTTGCCGACCGGGCCGTACTTGCCGAGAAGGATCAGGAGTAAAAAACCCGCGACCGACGGCGGCAGCACCAACGGCACCAGGATGAGCGAATCCACGACGCTCTTGCCGCGAAAATCGAGGCGCGCCATGAGCACGGCAAGGAGCGTTCCGATTACAAATACGATACTCACCGCGACCGACGATACTTTTATCGACAACCAGATAGGGCTCATGTCCACCGTGTTACCCCCGTTCAACTAATCATTCGGAAAGGACCGTAAAACCGGACTTCTCGAACTCACTCGCCGCCCGCGCGGCCCTCAAATATTCGATGAATTTCGCGGCGAGCACCGGCTCGCTCGTCTCCGCGAGCACCGCGACCGGATAGACGATCGGCGAATGAAGCTCGCCCGAGACGACGTGGACGACACGCGATGCCTTGGAATTTTTCACGTCTGAGCGGTAGACGAAACCGGCGTCGACATTGCCCGTTTCGACGTAGGTCACCACTTGGCGCACGTCTTTCGCCATGACGAGCTTGGGCCGCGGCCCGTCCCGGATACCCGCTTTCATCAGCGCTTCCTGCGCGTACTTTCCGGCGGGGACGCTCTCCGGAATACCTATCGCGAGTCTTTTGATATCCCGGCTCCGTAGGACGTCGTCGATGCCGGCGATAGTAGTGCCCGCTTGCTCCGGCACGATGAGGACGAGTTCGTTGCCGAGTATGTTTAAACGTGTCTCCGGCAGTATCAAGTTTTTCGCCCCGAGCGCATCCATCTGCTCTTTGCCGGCCGAGATGAAGAGGTCGGCGGGAGCGCCCTGCTCGATTTGGACCCGCAAGTCACCGGATGAGGCGAAGTTGAAGATGATTTTCGCGTTCTCTTTCGACTCGAATTCAGGCGCGAGCGTCCGCAACACGTCTTTCAGGCTTGTCGCGGCCATAACGCGGAGTGTGGCCCGCTCTTCTCCGGCTAACGGTTGTCCTGTTCCGGCTTCGGTCGCCGGTCTTGGGCTAGAGCAACCGGAAAGCGCCGAGGCGGCGATAGATAGTAGCGCTATGATAGGCAACACGACGAGGATGCGACGGTCGCGCCGGTGCGCTTCGTCGACGCGACCGTCGCCGACCGCGTGCGCAATCTCTCTTTTCATGCTATTTCCGCCTTTCGTTTTAGGGCGCCTGTTTTCAGAGATATATTTTGCGAACAAGCGGCACCCGTCGTCGCTCGTCTCTTGCGTCTCCCGTTGTCTTCACGCGACCGCCTAATGATACAGCGGAACGCCGGTGAAGATGTCGGTTAGCGTCCGCCTCTCACCCGCCCCTTTCGCCCCTTTGGCTCCATTGTCGCGGCTCGTACGCGTACCCGCGGCGTGGTCGTGGCCGGGATGGGTCGCCGACCCCGGGATACCGACCGCGTCCGCGCGGCATTGTTTGCATGCCCTGAACTGCTCTACGTGCTTCTCGGCATAATATCTCGCCTCTTCGAGTTCGAGACAGGTCGGCGCCCGGTAGCCGCTCATATCGCCGAGGGGCTTAAGCGGCATGATATTCATTAGCGACACGCCGAGCGCCTTCAGGGTGCGGGCGATATCCTCGATGTGAGCCCCGTTGACTTCGGGAACGAGCACCGTGTTGACCTTGACGACAAGCCCCTCACTTACCGCGGCTTCGATGCCTGCGAGTTGGCGGACGCCGAGGACATCGAAGGCGTTCTCGAAGTAATTGCGGCCGTCAAGCCTGACCTTGCGGTAGAATTCCCTGCCGACGGACGGCTTGACCGCGTTGACCGTCACCGATATCGTCGACACGCCCGCGCGCGCCAGGTCGTCGACGCACTCGGCCAGGCGAAGGCCGTTAGTGCTGATACATTTCTTGAGGTGGGGAAACTCCTTATGTATACGCGCGAGCGAATCGAATGTCGCGTCGTTCGCGAGAGCGTCACCCGGTCCGGCCACACCAATGACCTTAATGGTCTCATCCGTGGCGACGACGGAGCGAACCGCCTCAAGCGCTTCGGCCGGCTTGAGTATCTTATAAGCGACGCCGGGGCGGTTGTCGCCGCCGCCGATCTCGCGATAGCAGTAGCGGCATTTGATATTACACGCCGGCGCTACCGGAATATGCATCCTTCCGACCCGGTGGTGCGCCGACTCGTCGAAACACGGATGGCCTTGTGCTTTTGTCGGAATCATCGTCATAACCTCCTCGGTTAGAAGCCGAGCCTTAAGAACGGTGCGAACCGCGCCGACCCGCTTTTACTTGTATATAAAGAGCGCCGCCCCACTTACGATTCGACATGTAGATGGGCGCGCTTTGTGCATGTGCGACTGCACGCTTCGCAACCGGTGCAGTCATCCGAATTAGCGACCGACATGACCTTATTGCCCATGTCGTCGCCGTACTCGTCATCACCCTCGAACGGTTTTTCGATGAGTTCGAGAACATCTCTGCCGCAGACTTTATAACAGCGCCCGCAGCCGATACACCTATCGGGGTCTATAGAATCGAGAAAGCGCGGTGTCCACTCGGCGCCGCCCCGCGTATAGCCTACCGCCTTCGTTAAAGTCATCTTCATGCCTCCCACCATCAGCCCAATATCTTTTCGTTCAATTTAAACGCCTTAACGATGCCTGTGTCGTGCGCTAAGAAATAGATTCGCCACCTGTCTCTCCGGTTCGTATCCGCACCGCCGAATCGATGGGTAGAACGAATATCTTGCCGTCGCCGTGCCTGCCGGTCTGGTTGACCTTAATAATGGACTTAACGACCTTGGTCACCACATCGTCCGGGACGATCATGGTGAGCATCCGCTTCGGCACGAACAGGGCGATTTTGGGGAGCGTGTGCTCGATGGCGTACTCCGAGGATGTCGGAACCAGCTTCACCGCCGTGCAATAACTCTCCGGCATCTCCGAGTCCATCTCGGCGCACATATCACCCTTCTGCCGCCCCCTACCGTCGACGCTCTGAATCGTAACGGACGGATATCCCAGCTCCTCGATGACGGTCTTCGTCTCGGGGACCTTGTCTCGCCTGATAATCGCCGTAATCTCTTTCATAGCACGTCCTCCCCGGTCCTTACCGTGTAGACCGATTCCACCGGGCTAACGAAAATCTTGCCGTCGCCGATGAAACCCGTGCGCGCCTTGTTCTGGATGATGCCGATAACGGCATCGAGGTCCTTGTCTTCGACAACGGTCATGAGCAGGGTTTTTGGTAACTCATCGTAATGGATCGGTCCCACCCGCAATCCTTTTTGTTTGCCCCTTCCGAACACCGGCATCTTCGTAAGTGACGGATACCCGGAGCCTTCCAGTGCGAGTACGACTTCTTGCTCTTTTTCGGGCCTGATAAACGCTCTGATCATCTTCATGCCTATCTCCTCCTAACTTCTCTGATGTGCGAATATATGGCGGCGCGTTAGCGCCCGTTGGCGATGGCCCGCTTCAACCACGGAGGCGGAGCATTGTTTATCGTCTTAAGCAACCTTTGAAGCTCTTGCCTTATCGGGACGACCTCTTTGACTTTGAGCGGCATCAAACCTTTGTTGACTAGGCGCGCGGCCGCCGGCGCGCCGATCTTTGTGAAGTAGACGATTTTGCAATCGGCCAGGTTTTCGACCTTGCTTCGCATGACGTTGTCGTGCTCTACCTCGTTGCCCTTGGTCTCTTCTACGGTTTTGTCGCGGCCGTCGGCGAAGACTCGCTCTTCGATGAAGATAAACCCGTCGACCGTCACCTCGTATACCGAGAACTTCCCCGACCTGCCGAAGTGCTCATCGACATTGATTCCATCTGTCGTCGCAAACGCTACTTTCATGGTCTCACCTCCTGTATTTTTGCTGTCGGCTGTCGGCTGTCGGCATCCGGGCCCAGAATGCCGGTTCGTCTCCCCGGGCCCCTCCCATTAGACAACGGGGCAACCAAGGCCAAAGCCCTGAGCTACGAGTGCCTGCTTCCCGTTAACAAATTAGCCAAGTCGTTGATGCTTGCGAGCGTTCCCCGGTAGCCGATGGTCACACGCTGGGTTGCGCCGAGTTGTTTGTAGACCGGAAAGCCCGTCTGAGAGAGCGGGACCCCCAATCGTTTCGCGGCGTCCTCGCCGTGCGAGTTGGCTATCAGTACATCGAAATCGCCATCGAGTGAGAACAGGTCGCCAACGACCGTCTCTTTCGCGAGCACGCCGCCCATGGACGGCGCGGGTGCCGGAATCACCGCGAGTTCGACATCGACGCCGGTCTCATAGAGCCACCTCGATGTTTGAACGGCGAGGTCGGGTTCGAGCGCGAGACACGCCTTCTTGCCGCTGAGGTAGGAGTGGGCGTCTCTTAGGCCGTCCGTCAGGATTCCGCGCTGCCGCTCGTACTTTGCCGGTATTGGCTTGCCGCTGAGCGCCGAGAGCGTCTCCAAAAGTTCATCGACGTCTTTGAGACCGGAGATGCCCTCGAAGACCTTAAAGTCGATGCCGAATCTGTCATGTAGAAGTTCCGCGGCGGGTCGCATACTCGCCCCGATAGCCAGCGTAAACCCCGAGAGACGCATCGACCGTATCTCAAGGAGCGTCGTCCCGCCGGTCGCGAGCGCCGAGAAATCTTGCCTGCTCCCGTCGAGCGCCGCGAGGTCGGGGAGGATGATGGGCGAGAGGCCGAACGATTCGACGATATCGCGGATTTCGGTAAAATCGGCCGGCGTCAGATGCGACCCGGCGACGATGTTGACCTGTTTTTCGATGAGGGCGGCGGTGTCTAGCGTAAAGAGCGCCTCCGCGGCTGCCTCGATGACGGCCTCGACGGCTTTCGCATACCCTCTCTCCAGGCCACCTTCATAGTCGGGCGTCGAAACATGCGCGAGCGCGGTTTTCGCGCCATTGCGAGAGCGCATCCGCCGAATCAGACCATCGACATCATCACCTTTGACCGCGCTGAGCCCGGATGAAAGTACGGCAACGACCTCGGGGTGGTTCTTTTCGACAAAACTCTCGACGACTTTGACAAGCGCGTCGTCGCTCCCCATAACGACATCCTCGGTGAAGAGCTTGGTGCTCGCGAGCGCGACCGGCTCGCGAAAGTGCTTAGTAAGAAGGACTTTACCCAAGAAGCCGCAGCCCTGCGCCCCGTGAATAACGGGGAGCGCGCTATGTATGCCCTGCATCGCGATGGCCGCGCCGAGCGCGGGGGAGTGCTTTAACGGATTTATCAGTACATCTGGAGCCGGTTGAGCGCGGGTTTTGCCGGCCTGCGCGTCGTCGGTAGCGCGCATGATGTTCGAGTGCTGAAGACCGGTCGATCGCTGTTTGCCGCGCGGGCGCCCATGGCCGGCTAAGTGCTTGTGCCTTGCCGACGTGAGAAGCTCCTCGCTCGCGGTGCGGGCGAAAAACTCGACGCTGTTGCTGATTTGCTCCGCCAAATTGACGAGCCCCCGGTAGCCGGCGTAGGCGATATGGCGCTCCTGGTTGACGTCGACAAAGGGAAAACCCTTCTTCATCGCGAGGTACTGGTTGCGTCCCCCGGCGATGAGCATGTCGGCGTTGCCCTCACGCATCACCTTAAGCAGGTTGCTCGCGGCGACGTCTTCGACGAGCGGCGCGTCCGCGCCTAGTAGCCCCTTCATCTTCTCTTCATCCTCGAAGGTGCTCTTCTTAGTGCCGACCGCGACGATATCGATGCCGAGGTCGCGCAAGGCCGAGATAATAGACCAGCTCTTGACGCCGCCGGTATAAAGAACCGCGCGCTTCCCCTTAAGGTGGGCGTATTGCGTGAGCGCAACGTCGAGCGCCGCCTCTTCGTCGCGGATGACGGATTCGACTCTCGCCCGAAGACCGCTACCGAGTTTCGCCGCGATAGCCCTGAGCGCCCGCGTCATCTCGGTCTTACCGAAGAACGATACCTCCACATAGGGAATGCCGTAGCGCTCCTCCATCTCCTTCGCGACGTTGATTAGGGCGCGGCCGCAGACGACGACGTTTAGCTTCGCCCGGTGGGCGTAGGTTATCTCTTCGAAGGTCGAATCACCGGTGACGCGCGAGAGCACCCGGATGCCCGCAGCCTGTAATGTGGGCTCGATGAGCCACTGGTCGCCGGCGATGTTGTACTCGCCGATGAGGTTGATATCGATGTCGGTGGTGTACGCAGGCTCGCCGCTACCTATGACATGCTCAAGCAAAACCTCGCCCGCGATCCGGTTGCCGAGGTTTTTCGGGCCGACAAAACCGGGCGCGTTGACCGGGATGACCCGGACGCGCGCCGCATCAATCCGGGATTTCGCGTTTTGAATGGTCTCGCCCACCGCATCCGTTTGGCCTCGGAGGTCGTCAATGGTCTCCTCAGCCCTTTTGCATATAGACTCGATATCTTCGCCTATGAGGCCGCTGACACAGGTCGCGTAGACGAAAATCGCCTTCGGCGCGACCGACTTGTACGTTTGGATGATAGCGTTGTAGAGCTTGTCTTCGGAGCCGTATATGATATCCAGTTCGCTCATATCGGTCGTAAAACCCATCCGGTGCAGGTCGCCGCGGTTCGATAACGTCCCCCGTCCTTCCCAGGAGTTGCCCGCGCAGGCGATAGGGCCGTGGACGATATGAGCGGCGTCGGCGATGGGCTGCAAGACTATCATCGCCCCGTCGAAAGCGCACGACTCCCCGCCGCGCGAGCGGCACACCTTATTCTTCTTCTCGATAGCACAGCCTTTTTCGGTTAGCTTTTCTATGTTCGTCATCATCAATTTCACCCCCCGTTTTCAGTTCATTCTTCACGAAATTATTGGTCACCCTGACGGGCGCCTAAAAATGACGGTCTTGGCGCACCCCAGACTCCGCGCTCGACTCCCCCCACGTCGACTCCCCCACGTCGACTCCCCCACGTCGGCTACCGTATTACGTCGAAGCTCGCCGTATGCATAGTATCCCTATCGAGTTCGTCGAGGACGGTGTTGACTATAGAGGTGACGATGTTTATCGCGCCCTGGTAGCCTATGATAGGTACCCGGTGTAAATGATGCCGGTCGAAGAGCGGGAAGCCGAGCCTCACCAGCGGCGTACCGACATCGCGCCATAAGAACTTCGCGTAGGAATTACCGATGAGCATATCGACCGGCTCGGTGAACATGAGCGAGCGCAGGTGCCACAGATCTTTATTGGTGTAGACGCGGCCTTGCGCCCCGAACGGACTCCGGCTCAGCAGCTCTTCGGCCTGTGCCTTGAACTTCTTGTCGCCGTTGGTGCAGACGATATGCGCCGGGTACCCGCCCAACTCCATAATTATGCTTATCAGGCCCAGCAACTGGTCGGGGTCGCCGGTTATCGCGAAACGCTTGCCGTGAACATACGGGTGCGAGTCGACCATCACATCGACGGCGCGGCCGCGCTCGGCCTCGACCTCCCGCGGGATGAGTTTGCCGGTCATCTTAGCGACCGCTTCGAAGAAAGCATCGGTGTTCTTTATGCCGATCGGGGTCACCGTCTCGGTCTTGTGCACCCACTCGGTCTTGATATACTCCATCGTCTTCGCGGTCGAGAACCGCTGGAGCGCGATGGTCCCGACACCATTTACCGAGTCGGCGGCGTCCGCCAGCGGCGTGCCGCCCGGGTATATCGTGTATTCCCCCGTCGTCGGCGAGTCGTAAGTCTCGCTAATATCTCCGAGTATCGTGTGTTCGACACCCATGATGTCGAGGAGCCGCTTGAGTTCACGATAGTTGCCGGTATAGGTGTCGAAGCCCGGGATGATATTGACTTTGCCGTTGGTCTCGCCTTTTTTGCCCTGAGTTACGGTGTCCAAGATGCCCTTCATCATATTGTCGTAGCCGGTAATGTGCGAGCCGACAAAACTCGGCGTATGCGCGAAGGGGACCGGCATATCCTCGGGGATGGTACCTTTGCCCTTTGCCGAGCGGATGTAGGCGTTGAGGTCGTCGCCGATGACCTCGGCCATACAGGTAGTAAAGACCGCCATCATCTTCGGCTCGTAGATGGTATACGCGTTGTCGAGGCCCTCCAGCATATTGTTCATGCCGCCGAAGACCGCGGCGTCTTCCGTCATCGACGACGAAACCGCGGCGCTCGGCTCCTTGAAATGCCGGGCCAGATGGCTTCTGAAATACGCCGCGCACCCCTGCGCCCCTTGAATGAAGGGGAGCGTGTCCTTGAAACCGCCCGCGCAGAGGAGCGCCCCGAGCGGCTGGCACGCTTTTACCGGGTTTATCTTGATATTCTTGCGGGCGAAGTTTAATTCCTTGTACTCATCGGTCTTCGTCCATTCGGCGACCTCCCGCACCTTTTCGGCCGGGGCCATGCCCTCGAATTGTCTCTTCTTCTCGAACTGCGCCAGATACTCCGGGCGCTGGAAGAGTTCGTTATGGTCGAGTATCTTCACCTGTCTCACCTACCTTAATAATAGCCATCGACCTTCAGCTAGAAGCTGTCAGCGATGTGGTTATCGGTTGCGTGCGATCCGTCTAGCTACTTCTTCCTACGAATCAAATCCCAAGTGGGGCTGTTTACCGTCATGTCCATATCGCGGGCGAAGACCGCGAACCCGTCGAAGCCGTGGTAGGGCCCCGAGTAATCCCAGGAGTGCATCTGCCTGAAGGGAACCCCCATCTTGTGATAGTTGTACTTCTCCTTGATGCCGGCGCCGATCATATCGGGCCGCAGGCGATACGTAAACTCCTCGAGTTCATACGAGGTGGCGTCATCCATGATGACCGCGCCCTCCGGCATGACCGGGTAGGTCCGCTTGTAGTCGTCACTGTGGCCGAACTCGTAGCCGGTCCCGACTATCTCCATGCCGAGGTCCTCGTAGGCGCCGACCGTGTGGCGCGGGCGAAGGCCGCCGACATAGAGCATGACCGTCTTGCCCTCGACTTTCGGCTTGTACTCGGCGATAACCGCGTCCATCACCGGCGTGTATTTCTCGATGACCTTCTCGGCGTTCGCCTGGATCGTCTCATCGAACAGGGCCGCTATCTTGCGGATACTCTCGTAGGTCTTGGTCGGGCCGAAGAAGTTGAACTCCAGCCACGGTACCCCGTATTCTTCCTCCATGTGCCTGCAGATATAGTTCATCGAACGATAGCAGTGGATAAGGTTATACTTCGCCCTCGAGGCGATTTTCATCTCGTTGACGCTCGCGTCGCCGGTCCACTGGGTAATGACCCGCAGGCCCATCTCTTCGAGAATCTTTCGAGAGGACCATCCGTCGCCGCCGATGTTGTAGTCGCCGATAAGATTGACATCGTAGGCCGTTTCTTCTTCGAGGACGCCGCCCTTACCTAATATGTGGTCGCGGATAGTGTCGTTTGCGATGTGATGCCCGAGCGACTGGCTCACCCCGCGAAAACCCTCGCACCGTACCGGCACGACCGGTATTTCGAGGTCTTTCTCCACCTGCTTAGCAACCGCTTCGATGTCGTCGCCGATGAGGCCGACCGGGCACTCGGAGAGAACGCCGATGCCGTTTGCGAGCGGAAACAATCCCTTTAACTCGCGCATGGCGGCATCCAGACCCTTATCCCCGCCGTAGACGATGTCTTTCTCTTGAAAATCCGTGGTCACATGCATCGTGCCGAACGTATCGATTCCCGTCTGTCCGTTATAATAGTTTCTCCTAGCCCACCAGCTATACTGTCCACACCCGACCGGGCCGTGGGAAATGGTGATCTGGTCCTTCACGGGACCCCAGACCACACCTTTCGCTCCCGCGAAGGCTCAGCCGCGTACGGTCATGACCCCAGGCCGCGACTTTACGTTCGCCTTGACCCGGCAGCTGGAGCACGAACCCGACGGGTCGTTGGGTTTTACGTGCTCCTCCCTGAACTTGCGCGCCTTTTCGGGATACGCGCTTAATACCTCGTCTATCATCTTCTTGGCCCGCTCTATCTTCGGGCTCAACCGCTCTTCTGTCGCGCTCATATCAGCAAGACCTCCTCTCTAAATTAAAAACGCCCCTTATTCCGTCACCTACTCTCATACGACCGCGGCCTCCTCCTCGGTTTCCATGATGCCGAATTCCATCAACAAGGATTCGAGTTCGTCCATGGTAAGCGGTGTCGGGATGGTCATGTTCGTGTTCTCGGCCATCTTCCCGGCCAAAGTCCGGTATTCATTCGCCTGCGCATGCTCGGGTGAGTATTCGATGACGGTCATCCGGCGAAGCTCGGCCCTCTGGACTTCGTTGTCCCTCGGCACGAAGTGAATCATCTGGGTGTTGAGCCTGCGTGCCAGCTCGGAGATGAGTTCGTACTCCTTGTCGGTCTTGCGGCTGTTGCAGATGAGGCCGCCGAGACGGACGCCGCCGCTCTGCGCGTACTTGAGAACACCGCGCGAGATATTGTTCGCCGCGTACATCGCCATCATCTCGCCGGAGGTGACGATATATATCTCCTTCGCCTTGCCCTCGCGAATCGGCATCGCAAACCCGCCGCAGACGACGTCGCCGAGGACGTCGTAGAATACGAAATCCTGGTCGTCGGCGTAAGCGCCGTTCTCCTCCAGAAAGTTGATGGCGGTGATGACGCCGCGACCGGCACAGCCGACGCCCGGCTCGGGGCCGCCCGACTCGGCGCACTTGATTCCCTTGTAACCTTCGAGCAACACCTCATCGATTTCGAGGTCTTCGACCGTGCCGCGCTCGCGGGCGAGGTCCATGACGGTCGTCTGCGCTTTGGCGTGGAGAATCAGCCGGGTCGCGTCGGCTTTCGGGTCGCAGCCGATTATCATACACTTGTAGCCCGCCTCCGCCAGGCCGACGACGGTGTTCTGTGTTGTCGTCGACTTCCCTATCCCACCCTTTCCGTAAATCGCTATCTGCCTCATAGACAAAAACCTCCTCGTAGTGTGGAGTCCGGAGTCCGGGGGCCAAGGGCCGGTGACACCAGGCTCTTAATGTTCTGTATGGTCTTTAATCTTAGGCTCAACGACGATAGGAAGCATTGGACGGAGGGATAAAGTATCTTACCGGCGAGTTGTACGGAGGGACGTTGTTACGGCTGTTACGGATACCTTAGATGCATTTAATCTTAATCTTTAAATAGCCCGCCCTCACCTTTTTCCAGCCTGATTATGTCATAGAGACGACTTTCCTTCTGGAGCCGGAATAAAGCTCAGGCAAGCTCAGCTTGTGGTAAATAGCCACTTTATCGAGGAGTTCTTCAAGCGGGCCGTCTCCGTGCCGGTGCGCCCCTTTTTCCTTCTGATCGATATCTTGTAGAACAGCCTCGCCTCTGAATACTGTTTTTGCTCTATCCCCCGGAATATTACGTGATAGATCAACCCGGGGATATCTAGCCTTGGTAGCCTTGGCATAAGACAAGTCTACCCTTGGGATAAATAAGTGTCAACCATATGTGCTTATGTGTACCTGCATATTTTAGCTAACGTAACCACCGTAACAACGTCCCCCCTTATTTGACGCGTCTGTCGTGCTCGGGTATAGTGTTGTTTTGTAATGGCTAAACCGGCTTATCGATTGGGTCAGTGTCAACAAATACTATGACGATTGCGACGTGCAAAACACAAATAACACGAACCCGTTCACAAGATAACGGCACTGAATATTCGACTAGCGACGACCCTCCTCATGAACGCCTGACCGTTCAAGGGTTGTCGCGATGAGCTTGGTACCCTGGCTGATCGTTATCATTCTCGTCGCTGTAAACGCTCTCTACGTCGCCGCGGAGTTTGCCGCAGTCAGTGTGCGCCGGAGCCGCATCCGCAAATTAGCCGACGAGGGAAACTCTTTGGCCCGGCGCCTCTTGCCCTCGCTGGAAGACGCGCGCAAACTCGACCGCTATGTCGCGACATGTCAAATCGGCATCACCTTTTCCAGCCTGGTGCTCGGCGCGTACGGCCAGGCTACCCTCGCCGCTGAGCTTACGCCGTTGTTCGAGCGTTGGGGCGACATGCAAACGATTGCCGCACAATCGACATCGGCGATAACGGTCTTAGTAGGACTCACCGTATTCCAGGTGATTCTCGGTGAACTCGTCCCCAAATCGCTGGCGCTGCAATACCCTACACAAACAGCGCTCTACACCATTGAACCTATGCGCTGGTCGCAAATCGTCCTATCCTGGTTCATCGCAATCCTTAACGGCAGCGGCATTGCGATTCTCAAACTGCTCCGCGTGCCGCTTGGCAGTCATCGACATATTCACTCGCCGGAAGAGATCGACATGCTCATCGTGGAGAGTCGGGATGGCGGCTTGTTGGCGCCGGATGAACAACGCCGTCTCCATGAGGCGATTCAGCTGAGCACGCGCCCCGCCCGCCAACTGATGGTCCCGCGCCGGTATGTGGCGACCATCGATATCGAGACGCCCGTTGCGGAAGTGCTCGACCAGGTCGCAAGCGGCCCGTATACGCGTCTGCCGGTCTATCGCGAATCGGTAGATAATATCGTCGGCATGCTTCACACAAAGGACCTGGTCTTACACTATCTGACGCACGGCACGGTAACCTCCATCGAACAGGTCGTGCGTCCGGTGCTATACGTCCCTGAGAATGTTACCGCATACCAGTTGCTCACCCTGTTGCGTGACGGGCGCAGCCACCAAGCAATGGTAATCGATGAGTATGGCGGAGTCGAAGGCCTTGTGACGTTAGAGGATGTCCTCACCGAGGTGTTCGGTGAGGTCGGTGATGAATTCAAAGGGGAGCAACCCCAACCTGAGCGTCTGGCGGATGGACGCGTGCGCTTGCCTGGCCTAATGCACCTCGATGATGTCGAACCCTGGGTCGGTATCCAATGGGAGGGAGAGGCCGATACGGTCGGCGGCCATATCACGGAGTTACTGGGGCGGGTCCCGGCCGCGGGCGAGCGTGTTACGATTGACGGTGTGGCGGTCGAAGTGGAACGCATGGCGCACCACGCGGTGGCGTCGTTGATCGCGACACCGATTATTGCCGTTGAAGAGGAGGATTTCCGTGGATAGCCTGCTCCCCATTTTGATCATCCTCATCCTTATCCTGCTCAACGGAGTGTTTGTGGCGGCGGAATTCGCCATAGTGGGCGTACCGCGGGCAAGAATCGAGCGTCTGGCGACCCAAGGGCACAGAGTGGCCCGTCTCGTGCGGCAGATTATCAATGATCCGCGTCGTCAGGACCGCTTTATCGCCACCGCACAACTCGGTATTACGGTCGCCAGCCTCGGACTCGGTATGTATGGGGAGCACGTTCTCGCGCAATGGTTGGCGAACGCGCTGGAATCGCTCGGGGTATCGCGTTGGATTGCGGCCCACGCGCTCGCCAGTGTCCTGTCCATTACTATCCTCACCTACTTTCATATCGTCTTAGGTGAGATGGTGCCGAAATCACTCGCGCTCCTCTCGGCCGAGCGCACAGCGTTGTGGATTACGCCGCCCATCCGCTGGATTCAATTCCTGCTCTACCCGCTCGTCGTCGGCTTGAACGCCGTCGGCAACGGCATCTTGCGGCTGATGGGTATTCGGCGGGAGTTCTCCGCCGGTCACTACCATACCCCCGAAGAACTGGAATACCTGGTGCGCGAAAGCGAGGCGGGAGGTTTACTCCGGGCCGAAGCCGGTAAAGTCCTCCGTGAACTCTTCGAGTTCGGCGAGTTGACAGCCGGCGAGATTATGGTTCCGCGCGTCCGTGTGAAAGGGCTTGCCCTTGACGCCTCGACCGAGCGGATCGCCGCTATCATCCGCGATTCCCGTCACACGCGGTATCCGGTCTATCGGGACGACCTCGACCATATCGTCGGCGTAATCCATATCAAGGACATCCTGGGTTTAGCGCTCGCCGGCAAGACGCTCAAAGAAAACGGCCTCCGTCAGGCACCCTATGTGCCGGAGACGGCCGAACTGGACACGGTACTAAAGACCATGCGCCGGGAGCACGTACAGATGGCAATCGTAATGGATGAGCATGGCGGAACCGCCGGCATCATCACCCTCGAGGACCTCTTCGAGGAAGTGGTGGGCGATATCGAAGAGGGCGTCACGCACCCACCTGCCATCAGCCGCGATACGCAAGGACGACTGCGCGTCACCGGCACGGTCCGTCTCGACGAGGCGGGTGAAGCGCTTGGCGTGACGTTAGAGCACGAAGAGGTCGATACGGTCAGCGGCCTCGTACTGATGCTTCTCGATCGTCCCCCGACGGTGGGCGACGTAGTCGCCTACGACCATGTGCGCTTCGAAGTCGTCGCGGTGGAAGGCCATGGAGTCGGCGCGTGTCTAATCACACCCGAGACGCCGCCGGCGGACGCGGGCTAGTCTATGCGAGCGGAAAGACCTCGCGGGTCTGATATATCATCACGCGGGGGAAGTCCCCGAAAGAGTCGTTACTGCGCGGAAACGATTCTATCGTAGAGATGTTGAATCGAGTACGAAAACGCAACAATCGCGGGTATGCCGATAGTTGCAAGAATAATCGCCACCATAACTTCGTTGTCTATCCGCATTTTTCCCAGAGTGTCGTGCATCCACGACCATACGGGACGGTGGAACAAAAACATGCAAAATGAAGAATACGAGACTATTTCGACTATTCTCTTGAGTTCAGTCTTGTCTGGAATGAAAAGACAGCCTTTATAGGTGACCCCTATGAAAAGAACCATGAGCGCGTTGACGGTCAGGAACGAGCTTAGCGACGAAAACGGGGCGAGCGCAAACGTATAGTCATCGCGAATCACTATGAACGCCGTAAAACTCAACACCGCGACAACCAACTGAGGCCAACTTACCGTTTTTAATATATCGTGGTTCCCGCTGTATAGGCCCAACAGGAATACCCCGTAATAAAGGACTATTCTTAAATCCATCACACCGAACATCTCGTGAACAGCGACTACGATAAGGGGAAATAACGCCAGTGCGAGCACCTTAGTAAGGTCGCCGATTTTATCTGCCTTGATAAATACGTATATCGCATAATAGATTACGATTAAGCCGATAAACCATAACGTAGGAGTAGGCTTGACGAATTGCGACGCAAAAATAAGTTGGAGCCCCAGGATATGCGTGGTTATCCTTATGGGCTCTTTGACATCATAAAAGTAATAAAATAGGACGAGCGCGAGATAATACAATGGAAATATCTTAACGGCCTTCCGCAATATATACTCTTTAACCGCGTCCGTATCGGCAAAACCCCTTCCCTTGAGGTTGGACAAATACCCCGAAATAAAGATGAAAAGACCGAGCCCGAAATACTTGCTAAATTCCCTGAAGACAGAGAGGTCGATACCGATGCCGATTGTGTTTAAATCATAGAAATTAAGGCTGTATCCGGGTAGGTGGTATATAAGTATTATAAGTATGGCGATAGACCGCATCGAATCGAAATGTAGGACTCTGTGCTCTACTGCTTCCTCCGGCATTGACTTGCTCTGCGACACTCTATACCTCTATAGTCCTGAGAAAAGACCCGGCCTTAAAAATCGGCGACATTCTCAAGAATGGAAAGTCACTAAGTCACCATTCTAACCAAAATGACGGTTTAAGAAAAGCCGTCGCATTTTGACCGCCACGCGCAGGATTTCGCGGCTGTCGGGGTCGAACGGGTCGTGGCCGGACAACTCGGCAATCCTCTGCAGCCGGTAACGTATCGTGTGGCGATGGGTAAAGAGCTGCGCGGCTGTCTCGTTGATGTTTTCGCGCGCGTCGAAGAAGGCCTCGAGCGTGCCGAGGAGACCGCCCTCGCGCTTACGGTCATACTCCTCGACCGGCCCGAGCGTATCGAGATAAAACTTGCGCGCCTCCTCCGGGTGCGAGCTGCTGAGGTGAAGAAGTAGTTTATAGAGGCCGAGTTCGCTGAAATTGCCGATGCCGTCGGCCCGCGCCGTTGCCGAGGCGATAAGCGCGGCGGTGACGGCCTCGGCGTGCGCGACATGGATTTCGGCGGCGTTATCGTGATAGGCGCTCGCTCCGATTTTAAATGTCACCATCGGCAGAGAGTCCCGCAACGCCTGCGCCGCTTTACCGACCGTCGCGCCGACCAACTTCGCGCGAGCGCGGGCCTCCTGCCCGCTCACCGGTATCAGCAAGAGATGGACCCTCTTGCTGTCGAGCGCGACGAGCGAACCCGGGAAATCGACGTCGACGATTCGTTTTACGATACTGACGGCGCGCTCGCTTATCCGCTCGATGCTGCGCTGAGTCCCTTCGTCGGCCGAATCGTGCGCAGCGTGGACCAAGTCGACCACACAGACGATAAAGCCATGCGTTAGGTCTATCCGCAAAAACGAAGCCCTGCTCACCGCCTGCTCATGCGTGAGATTACCGCTCGTCAGCATCGAGAAGAGGTTACCCATCAAGCGCATCTCGGCGTCGAGCGAAGCCCTCATCCTCGAGAGTTCGATGTTGGCGGCCTCGACCGCCTTGTCGATGGCGAGCAAGCGCATCTCGACGGCGGCCGGCGCCCCGTCGTCTTCGTCTATGATGACGACGAGATAGCCGCAGCGGTCGTGCCCGTCGTCGAGTTCGAATACGAGTTTGCGAACACCCCCCGCTTTGCGCCCGGCTATCTCATAATAAAGAAACGAGCCGGCCGAGATGTTCTGCTCGATATGGAAGCGACCCGAGTCTTTGCCGAGCTGCAAAAATACCGGCGTATTTGTGTGTCCCGCGGGCAATTCCCCAGAGACCGGACTCTCTGCGAAAACACCGCCAAACAGGTCTTCGATAACGACGGCATGCCCGGTCAAGCCGGCGAGCGTCTTCGCGACCGAGAGCAACCCGCCGTCGCCCGCGTTTATCCGCCCAAACTGCCGACGTATCGTCTCGAGCCAGGTCAGCTTCGCAAGTTCCTCCTGGCCCAATAGGCGTGAGACATCTTTGATAACGTTAGTCCAGCGAACCTCCGACGACAATGAGATGATGGGGAACTTCCGCTCGTTGGCCAGCTCGATTATCTCCGGCGGCAACGCATCGACGAACCTGCCGAGCTTGACGACGAGCGCCCCGGCAGGACCCTCGATGATGCTCTCGACGATATCGAATTTATCGATACCGGCCTCCCGCGCCGAAAAAAGCGTGGTCAACACCATCTCGCCGCCGGTCAACCAGTTGGCGATATCGGGCACCTCCCCCACCGTAACCGAATCGACGGCGGGCGCATCGGGGTCGAAGCGGGTCAGAAGCTCCGCGTTTTGAAAGGATGCGGCTTTTAGAACTTGTTCGATGGTAAGCATCGGCGCGCCTCGCATAGTCGAAAAGATGAAAGGCGTCAGGCCTTCCGCACTTATTACGCTTAGTCTATAGACCCGATGTTTCTCCTATATTACCCGCGTGTGAAATATGCGTTAATTTTATTTGCATAAAAACACCTACCTGTCTTAATATATAAGCTATGATAATTTAGACGGCAAACGGTTGCCGTATGCCGACGGCTTACTGAAAGTTCGCTTATATGCACGAAATCGAAAGAAAATCGGTGACGATTCTAGATATCTTATCAAAGGAAAAAGAACCGCTTGGGGCAGGCATTATTTCTAAGCGGCTCAAGTCGTTCGGTATCGACCTTAGCGAGCGAGCAGTCCGGTATCATCTCCAATTGATGGATGAACGGGGACTGACCGAAGTCCGTGGGAAAGAGGGGCGACTCCTGACGGCGAGAGGTAAAGAAGAGCTGTCCAACGCCCTCGTCGCCGACAAACTCGGCTTGGTAATCACCAAAATCGACACCCTCTCTTTCATGGCGGATTTAAATCTTGCGGAGAAGACCGGTCGAGTAATCTTAAATGTGACGTTGATGCCGCAAGAGGTCTTAGACGAAGCGCTCGCCATCATGAAGGACACCTTCGCCGCGAAGCTCGGCATCAGCGACCTCGTCGCCATCGCGACCGAAGGCGAGTTTATAGGCTCTATCGAGGTCCCGCCCGGCACGGTAGCTTTCGGCACGATTTGCAGCATAACGCTTAACAGCATATTTCTTCAGGCGGGTATTCCCGTCGATTCAAAGTTCGGCGGCATCCTCCAGTTCGACAAGGGGGAGCCGTTACGTTTTACCGAGTTGATAACCTATGCGGGTACGACCATCGACCCGCTGGAGATATTTATCGCCAGCAAGATGACCTCGGTCCGGGAGGTCGCCCTCACGGGCAGCGGCAAGATACTGGCGAGTTTCCGCGAAATACCGGCGGTCGCCGCCGACAAATCGAGGGCACTCCTCGGGATGCTGGAGGAGTCCGGCTTCTATGGTATTTTGCGCTTCGGACGTCCCGGACAAGCCATACTCGAGACCGGGGTCAACCCCGGCCGGATGGGCTTGGTCGTCATGGGCGGTCTTAATCCCCTGGCCGCCCTAGAAGAGTCGGGGATTAAAACCGACAGCAAGGCTATGAGCACGCTTATCGACTTCGATAAGCTGGTCAATTTTTGGAATCTCTAATTTGGAAGGAGGTGTCGACTAAATTTTCGAGCGCACTGTCGCTCACAAGTCTCATGAGCATTTTTAAGAGAATTAAAAACGAATAACGGTAAGTCCAACTCTATTGCAAGAGGAGAGTAAGATGAATTTACAACGTCCAAACGCCAACGACGCGACGGGCACCACTAACCGCTCGCGCAGCGTCGTTCCCGGCTCGGGCCTTTGCACGCGCTGCGAAGACGGCTGCCGGGGCAACTGCGAGGTATTTAAAGCCTCGTTCCGCGGAAGAGAAGTAATCTATCCGGGCCCCTATGGTACAGTCACCGCCGGAGCCGACAAGGATTATCCAATCGACTACTCCCACCTCAATATCATGGGATATGCCTTCGGGGCGAAAGGCTTGCCCGCGGGTGTGGCAGGCGACCCGGACAACAGCCTCTTCCCCATGGTCGGCACCGAGACCGAGTTTGGTGTCGACAATAAGGTCAAGATGCGCGTGCCGGTCTTTACCGGAGCGCTCGGCTCGACCGATATCGCCCGCCGCAATTGGGAACATTTCGCGGCCGGAGCCGCAATCGCGGGTATCAGCCTCGTATGCGGTGAGAACGTCTGCGGTATCGACCCGCAAGCCGAATTCAAGAACGGCAAAGTAACCGAGTCTCCCGAGATGCGCCGCCGCGTCGAAACCTACAAGAAATGGCATGAGGGCTACGGCGACATGATAGTCCAGCTCAACGTAGAGGATACGCGTTTCGGCGTGGCCGAGTACGTTCTGGACAAGCTCGGCGTCGAGACTATCGAGCTTAAGTGGGGCCAGGGCGCCAAGTGTATCGGCGGCGAGATTAAAATCGACTCGCTGGAGCGCGCGCTCGACCTGCAGGGGCGCGGCTACCTCATAACGCCGGACCCGTCGGTCGAAGCGAACCAAGCCGCTTTTAAAGACGGCGCCCTCAAGCAATTCGAGAGGCATTCCCGTCTCGGCTTTATCGATGAGGAAGACTTTATAAAAGAGGTCGAAAGGATAAGGGGCCTCGGCGCAAAACGCGTTACACTCAAGACCGGCGCGTATCCGATGCGCGAGCTTGCTATGGCGCTGAAGTGGGCGTCTGCCGCGAAACTCGACCTCGTTACCATCGACGGCGCGCCGGGCGGCACCGGCATGAGCCCGTGGCGCATGATGGAAGAGTGGGGCGTGCCTACCTTCTATCTCCAGTGCATGACCTACGAGCTGGCCGAGAGACTTCGCCAAAACGGTGCTTTCGTGCCCGACCTCGCCATGGCCGGCGGCTTCTCGACCGAAGACCACATCTTTAAAGTCATCTCCATGGGCGCGCCGTACTTCAAGGCGGTCTGCATGGGCAGGGCGCTGATGATTCCGGGTATGGTCGGCAAAAACATCGGCCTCTGGTTACAGGAGGGCGCGGCGAGCCTACCGAAAGCAGTCGCGAAGTTCGGTAGCACCCGTGAAGAGATCTTCGTCAACTACGAAGAGCTTATCGCAAAATACGGGCGCGCCGCCGTCGACAACATGCCGGCGGGCGCTATCGCCATCTATACCTTTGCGGACAAGCTCAAAGTCGGCCTCCAACAACTCATGGCCGGCAGCAGGAACTACACGGTTCCGAGCATAACCAGGGACGACCTTATGGCTTTGACCGAAGATGCGGCTCAAATCTCCGGTATCCCGTTTGTAATGGACGCCTACCGCGAAGAAGCGATGAGAATCATCGACGGAAAATAGTCGATTATTGTTGCTTGTAAACGTAAGACAAGCCCGCTCTTTTATTGGGAGCGGGCTTTTTGTTATTGCGGTAGTTGTCGGTCTAGAATGTCGGCATTACCCTCACCTCGCCCTGTCTTTAAGCTTCAAGGGTCGGCGGCACGCGGCGTTTATGCTCGCTCGCGCTTTTCATCTTTTCTATACGCTCTTTTACTTCATTTATAGCGTCTCCAGTTAATATATAGCGGTCTAGTTGCTCATAGGTGATACCCATCTCCGCCTCGTCGGTCTGACCGCCCCATAAACCTGCCGATGGGGGCTTATCGATTACTTCCCTCGGTACTCCCAGGTGTTCCGCAAGCGCTCTCACCCGCTCTTTAACCAGATGGGCGATTGGCAATATATCGACACCGCCATCGCCGTGCTTCGTATAGTAACCAACCGTTATCTCGCTCCTATTCCCGGTGCCCACCACAAAATAATTGAGGCGATTTGCCTGAAAATACAGTGATATCATGCGTAGACGAGGTTTGAGATTGCTGACGGCAAGGTCGCGCCCGCCTTGCGACGCGGCATCCGGGTCGAGAAGGTCCAGGAGCGAGTCGTAGACGCCATCCAGCTTTATCAGTTTTACCGGTGTGCCGAAAGCCTCGGCTACGAGCATCGCGTGCTCGACGTCGGTCGGCTCGCTGTGACATGGCAGGATGACGCCGAGAACAGCGGGGCCAAACGCTTTTCTACAGATAGCCGCGACTACCGCGGAGTCGATGCCCCCGCTTAAACCGAAGACCGCGCCCTCGACGCCCGCCGCAACGGCCTGTTCTTTTAACCACCCGACAATCCGTTCTTCTTCGAGCCGTGGATTGAAATCACTCAACCTAATACACCACCATAGTCGACTTGTGGAAAAAATAAATTTGGGTAAAGGGAGTTTGCAAGAGGAGAGGGTGTTAATCCCTGGTTCCACATCCCTTTACCCAAAATGTTTATCTTAGAGTATCGACAGATACCTGTTCAATTCATACTCGGTAACCTGCATCTTGTAGGCATCCCACTCCGCCCTCTTGTTCCTCAAGAAGTACTCGTAGACATGGTCGCCGAGTGCGCCGCGCAGGAATTCACTGCTCTCCGCGAGTTTGATCGCTTCGTGCAAGTCCGCCGGGAGCGAGCCGATACCGGCATCCGAGCGCTCGGTTTCGGTCATCTCGTAGATGTTATTATTGGCCTCGGGCGCGAGTTTGTAGCCTTTTTCGATGCCCTCCAGGCCGGCTGCGAGCATAACCGCGAAGGCAAGATACGGGTTGCAGGCCGGGTCCGGGCTTCTCAGCTCGATGCGGGTAGCGGCTTCTTTGCCCGGTTTGTACATCGGGACGCGTACCAGGGCGCTTCTGTTCCGGCGGCTCCAGCAGACATAGACCGGCGCCTCATAACCCGGAACAAGGCGCTTGTAGCTGTTTACCCATTGGTTCAATACTATGGTCATCTCGGGCGCGTGCTTCAAGATACCCGCGATATAGCCCTTGGCGACATCCGAAAGATGATATTCATCGTTCGCGTCGAAGAACGCGTTCGAGTCTCCCTTAAAGAGCGACTGGTGGACGTGCATGCCGCTCCCGTTCTGTCCGAAAATGGGTTTCGGCATAAAGGTCGCATAGACGCCGTGCTCATGTGCGATTTCTTTTACCGCCAGGCGATACGCCATGACATTGTCCGACATCGAGAGCGCATCGGCGTAGCGCAAATCTATCTCATGCTGGCTCGGGGCCACCTCGTGATGCGAGTACTCGACGGTAATACCCATGCTCTCCAGCGCGAATATCGTGTCCCTGCGGTAAGGAGTAGCCAGGTCGAGCGGGGTTAAATCGAAGTAGCCGCCCCTATCCAATACTTCGGTCCCGTTCGAGTCCTTGAAATAGAAGAACTCGAGTTCCGGGCCGACATACATGGTATAGCCCATGTCGGCGGCCCTTTTAAGCTGGGTCTTGAGCACGTTTCTCGGGTCGCCCTCGAAAGGCGTGCCGTCGGGTTTCTCGATATCGCACATGACTTTAGCGACATTTACCTCTTTCGACCACGGCAAGAGCGTAAAGGTGCTCGGGTCCGGCTTGGCTATCATGTCCGACTCTTCGATGCGCGTAAAGCCCTCGATTGACGAGCCGTCAAAGCCCATGCCCTCCTCGAACGCCAGCTCCAGCTCGGCCGGGGTCACCGAGAAGCTCTTCAAAAAGCCCAACACATCGGTAAACCAGAACCGGATGAACCTGACATTTTTGTCCTTTACTTGCTTCAGGACATACTCTTGATCTTTCTTCACAAAACAACACCCTCTCACAATATATGCGAATTTACCTTTTAATTTTAGCTTTCACATGTTACAGCCATGTTACATCTTAGTTAACACGCCGTTAAAATCACGCGGCTCGGAGGTGTCCGGGGATGTTTGAGGTTGCCTGCGCGATACAGAGTTCCGCCGTAAGAACGGAGTCTTCCCGAATGGTTATTCGGACGGCGTTCCACCTATCGCTTGAACCGGTAGCCGACGTTGCGAACCGTCTCGACTAGGGACTCGTACCGGCCAAGCTTCGACCTCAATCGCCTGATATGCACGTCGACCGTTCTCGCTCCCCCATAGTAGTCGTAGCCCCAGACATCGTTTAAGAGCTGGTTTCTCGAGTAGACTCGCCCTTTGTGCGTCATCAAACATTTAAGAAGCTCGTATTCTTTGAAGGTAAGATCGATGGTTCTTCCATCGAGCCAGACCTCGTAGGTTTCGAAGTTGATCGCGATACCGTTCTCTTGGAGAACGTTATCGTCGATTTCGACATCGGCTTCGACCGCGCCATGCCTCGACTGCGCCAGCCGCAACCTAAGCGCTAACTCGTCCAGGTCATAATCGATCACGATTATGTCGTCGGCTTCGAGAAGGATTTTGAGCGAACTGTCGAGGTGGTTGCGCGCGCTCGCCGTGACGAGCGCGATGATGACGGAGCGCGGGTCTTTGGGTAAGCGTTCCAGGTTTTCTTCATCGACAATGCATACGTCGGCGACTTCGGTCGTCGGTGTACCGATCGAGTAGCCCAAGGCCGTAAGGTCGACCTGAAGCCTCTCTTTAACTGCCATGTTCTTCGTGGTAATCGATACGGTCGTCATAGTCTACACCCGGCCATTTTAACTGTCATTGTATCAAATAATAAACCGCAAATATAATATCGGCAGGCACGCTCTAGTCAAAAGCATAGGCTGGGCGAACGCAAGGAATAAACTTGATAAAATGAGAACGCGTTAGGTCAACACTAAGGTAGCCGCTGCACGACTCAGGTGACGCGCCTACCGGCGCAAACCTCCAGCCAATCCTAATATGCGTACAAATTCCCGTAAGGCCGGTGCGAGACCGCTTTTATCTTGACGAAATCACCCTTGAGTATCTCTTCGGCGTCCATCCCGAAATCCGCCGCGAACTCGGTTATGTGCCCGTGGAGTACCGCGCGGTCTTCGTCGTCCAGCTCCAACTGCTTGACCTCTTTGCCGAGCTGGTAGTCGTCGAGCCGGCCGCGAACATAGATTACCCCGCCGTGCATGCCGGTGCCGAAATAGTCGCCGGCTATCTCATCCTGGCCGTTGCCGCCGGTATCGAGACCGAGCAGAATCAGCGTCCCGCCCGCCATATACTCGCCGAAGAAATCGCGCGCCTTGCCGCCAATGACCATCACCGGAACCTTGTCCTCGTACTCCTTCATATGGATACCGACGCGGTATCCGACGTCGCCTTTTACAAAGACCTTACCCCCGCGCATCCCGTATCCCAACACGTCTCCGGCGTCGCCGTGGACTATTATTTTGCCGTCGTTCATCGTGTTCGCGATGTGGTCTTGACCGTTCGCGTGGACGACCAGGCTCGGACCGTTCATAAACACGCCGAGGTCGTTGCCGGGCACGCCTTCTATGGTGATGCTGATAGCGGTGTCGATAGCGTCGGCGATATAGCGCTGACCGTTTACGTTCAATAATGTCAAATCGGTCTCTCCATCAGCTACGGCGGCTCTCACCTGCTCGTTAAGCTCGCGGTAGTGCAATCCTTTTGCGTCTATTATCATAGAGCCACACCCAGCCTTTCTTTCCTTAATTCGACGGGGAAGTCGATGTACCCGAAATCGTCCGCAAGCAAGCGCTCGCGCATCTCGCTTATGTCTACCCGCTCGCGGATAAGACCCGTTACCAGGCCGGCGCGGTCGATATTGCCGACCAGTACCGCCCCGACAATTTCATTATCCCGCAAGACGATTTTACGGTATGTGTAACCCTCGCTCTTCTTCAACACTTCGAGGTCGTCCGAGTCCGCATTCGACATGCCCGCCGTGACGACCGGTACGCCGAAAAGCTCTATCGAGTTGACGGCTAAGCCGCCGGTGAACTCGCGGTCCTCGCCGGCCATATTGAAACCGGCTATCTTACCCTGGATGTACGCGTTCGGCCAGATGGGCATAACGCGGTTGTCGCCGCTCAAATAATCCAATCCCTCGGTTACGTCACCGGCCGCGTAGACATCGGGGAGGTTGGTCCTCATGTGATCGTCGGTGATGATGCCCCTGTTGACGTTGACGCCGCTCTCTTTGGCGAACGCCGCATTGGGTACAACACCAATCGCCACGATGACCGCGTCGCAGTCGAGAGCCTCGCCGCTCTTCATCTTGACGCCGTTTACCAGGCCGGCGTTATCGCCGAGAATCTCATCGACGGTGTCTCCCGTGATGATGTCGACGCCCGCGTTTTCGAGCGCGTCCTGGACGACCTTGCCGGCCTCGACATCGAGTACCGTCGCCATAACGCGATCGGCAAGCTCAACTACGGTGACTTTGACGCCGCGATGATGGAGGCTCTCCGCCGCTTTGAGGCCGATAAGCCCCGCGCCGATGACGACGACGTGCTTCAACTCGGGCAACATCTCTTCAATTCTTTTCGCGTCGTCCATCTTAATAAAGGTCATGACCCGACCGAGTTCGAGGCCCTTCATCGGCGGTACGAACGGGGTGCCGCCGGTGGCGATAAGGAGCTTGTTGTAGCCAATCTCCTCGCCCGCCTCGGTCTTGACCGTCTTTTTCTTGGAATCGATAGATACGACGCGCGTGCCGAGCTTCGCCTCGACACTGTGGCGCTCGTAAAAGTCGGGCGCCCGGTAGCCCATCATCTCTTCCTTGACCTGGCCCGCGAGCAACTCGGAGATGAGCGGGCGCGAGTAGACCGCGTACGGCTCGTCCGAGATGACCGTTATGGGCATTTCCTTGTCTATCCTGCGGATTGCCTCGATGGCGCCGACGGCGGCCACCGAGTTACCGATGATTACGTAACTCACCTCTATCTACCTCTCCTCGTACACTAAGGCCCTGTTCGGACACATCTCGACGCAGGCCGGGGTTTCTCTATCGGGACAGAGGTCGCATTTGGCGACCTTTCTTCTTTCGAGGTCGCGACGCGGGGCTCCGTGGGGGCAGACCAGCACGCACGTCCAGCAACCGACACATTTCTCTTCATCGTGGACGACTTTGCCGCTCTCGTCCTTCGTGATGGCGCCGGTTATGCATGCTTCGACACAGACCGGCTCGTCGCAGTGGCGGCACTGTACCGCGAATGATACCGGCCGCAGCTCCTCGACGAGCACGCGCGAGAGCGCCCGCGGAAATTCTTTTTTATGCGCTTTTATTATGTTCTTCGAACGGGAATGCTCGGTCAGGCAGTGGACTTCGCACAGCCTGCAGCCGATACACGCCTCTTCTTTCGTATAGACTCGTTTCATTTTCACACCATCCATCCGGTACCGTTTATATATTCTTAAAGGCCGCTTTCGTGCCTTCGGTTCCTCATTGCGGCTCTCTCGCCGAGCCAATCGCCCTTCGTCGGCATAGCCATCAAGGCTACGCCATCGGCGAGCCCGCGGCCTGCAGGCCGAGTATGTCCATCTCCTCGGTGGAGAGGCCTATCGAGCGCAAGTGCAGCCGGTTGCCGCGCAGCGACTCTATCGCGTTTAAGCCCATGCCGCCGAGCATCTCGGCTATCTCATGCGACCAGCCGCGCACCAGGTTAAAGAGGCGCTCAGCCGCGACATCCGGGTTGAGGCGCTTCTCGAGGTACGGGTCTTGCGTCGCGATACCCCAGTTACACTTGCCGGTGTAACACATCTGGCAGACATGGCAACCCATAGCCACCAGCGCCGCCGTGCCGAGATAGACCGCGTCCGCGCCGAGCGCGATGGCCTTGACGACATCGGCGCTGTTTCTAAAACCGCCCGCCGCGATGACCGAAACGCGGTTGCGGATTGCCTCATCGCGCAGTCGCGTGTCGACCGCCGCGATGGCGAGTTCAATCGGGATACCGACGTTGTCGCGGATCATCGTCGGCGTCGCGCCGGTCCCGCCGCGAAAACCGTCGATTGCGATGATGTCGGCGCCCGCGCGGGCGATGCCGCTCGCGATTGCGGCCACGTTGTGGACCGCCGATATCTTGACCGATATCGGCTTAGTGTATTCAGTCGCCTCTTTGAGGCTGTAAATTAGCTGGCTTAAATCCTCGATCGAGTAGATGTCGTGGTGGGGGGCGGGTGAAATCGCATCCGAGCCGACCGGTATCATCCTGGTGCGACTGACGACCGGGCCGACCTTCTCACCGGGAAGGTGTCCGCCGATACCGGGCTTCGCGCCCTGGCCGATTTTAATCTCGATAGCCGCCGCGGCGTCGAGGTACTCGCTGTGGACGCCGAAACGTCCCGACGCTACCTGCACTATCGTGTTCGGGCCATACTCGTAAAGGCCTTGCGGAAGGCCGCCCTCGCCGGTGTTCCAAAAGGTGCCGAGCGCTTTCGACGCGCGGGCCAGACCCTCGCAGACGCTATAGCTGACCGCGCCGAACGACATCGCCGAAAAGAGAATCGGCGTCTTTAGCATAAGCTGGGGGGCGAGCGCGGTCTTGAGAACCGGCTCGCCGTCGACCATCTCTATATCTATTTTATCCGGCTTGCTGCCGAGGTACGTCCTAAGCTCCATCGGCTCGCGGAGCGGGTCGATCGACGGGTTGGTGACCTGGCTCGCGTTGAGCAACATATGATCCCAGTAAATCGGGTACGGCTTGGGATTGCCCATACCGGTCAAGAGCACGCCGCCGGTCTCCGCCTGTTTCCAGATATACTTCTGGGTCTCGGCGGTCCAGTTGGCGTTGTCTTTTACAAATGGTTTGTTATCCTTTATCGTCAGGGCGTTGGTCGGACAGAGCGAAACGCACCGCTGACATGCGACGCACTTTTCGTCCTCGCTGTAGACTTCGCCGTCTTCGTCCACCTTGTGCGCCTCGAACGCGCACTGGCGTACGCATACCTGACAGTCTATGCATCTATCTTTGTCCCGTTCAATTTTGAGTTCGGGTAGCTGGTAGGTCTTCATCTATGCCACCGTCTCCTCTAATTCACGTACCGCGTCCGTATCGCTAACCGGGATTTTCAACTCGCCGATGACCGGCTCGCCGGCTTTAGGGTTCCAGACTTTATCGAGGACCGACGCGACCTCGCGTATCGCCGACTCTTCGCTTGCGATGTAGAGCATATCGTCTTTGCGCGCCGCGACGAGCGGGCGCAATTTGACTCGGTCGCTCAAGCCCACCATGCCGTTGGCGTGGCCGAGGATTATAGCGAAGGGTCCGTTTAGGAGACCGCCGCCATAGACTATCCTAAGCGCCTCGTACACATCGGCGACCTTCTTCCCCTGTGCTTTCATGCGGTCGATATCGGTCCAGAACGAGGCGGCCAACGCCTTGCAGGCCAGCTCTATCGGGAGGTTGTGTCGCCTCAGCAAGAGGTCGAACGAGTACGCGACGACCTCGGTGTCGGTGAGCATCGTGCATTTGTAGCCGAACATCTCGAGGTATCGCTTGTTGATGCCGTACGACGAAATCTCGCCGTTGTGGACTATCGCCCAGTCGAGGATGGTAAACGGGTGCGCCCCGCCCCACCAGCCGGGGGTGTTCGTCGGAAACCGGCCGTGTCCTATCCAGGTGTAGCCCGCATACTCGTCGAGGCGGTAGAATTTGCCCACGTCCTCCGGGAAGCCGACCGCTTTAAACGCGCCCATATTCTTCCCCGAGGAGAAGATAAAAGCGCCCTCGACCGTCGAGTTGACGAGCATGACCGCGTCGATGACATAATCTTCCTCGCAGACGCCGCACTCGTTAAAGTCGGCGCTCGGCTTGACGAAATACCTCCAGAGAAGCGGCGCTTTGCCGACCCCCGGCACCTTCCTGGTCGGGATGACCTCTTCGGCGTCGACCTCGAACCACTCGTCGATGAGGAGATCGGTCATCTCTTTGGCTTTGATGTCGTCGTACATAATGTGTAGAGCGTAATGCTCTTTCTTATCGGGGTAGATGCCGTATCCGGCGAATCCGCCGCCAAGCCCGTTTGAGCGGTCGTGCAATACCTCCATCGAGCGGATAATGCCCTCGCCGCTCATCAGCCGTCCGTCTTCACTCATCATCCCCGCCAAACCGCATCCGGATATGTTCCTGCGGTGTATTCGACCTTTCAAAACGCACCTCCTGTATAAATCCCGTATAAATCAACGTTCTCTATAAGCTGTTTTGGTAAGCTTTCTCTTAAATTGTTTTGGTCGTGCCGCGGAAAAGCTCTTAGTGCAACAAAAAAAGCCAACAAACCTTGTGGTTTGTCGGCACCATTGCCAAAATATTTAATTGTTAATCCATTATATTAAATTTGTGTTACGTTGTCAAACGCTGCAACCCCACGCGACCGCATAGGTTGGCGACTGCGGCGGTCTTTCAGGCGAGTTCTTTAGTTTGATAGTTGACTATCAGACTTAAGTAGTGTTTTTTGTGAAATTAAGCGGCGTTAGAGACATCAGGATATCTTTTCAAGGCGTTCTGCTACCCAAACTTTGATGATGGATTGTCGGGGCACGCCCAGACGTCTTGCCTCTTTGTCCAACAGTTGAATCATCCACAATGGAAAATCGACATTTACTCTTTTCTGTGCTTGTTCGGGTCGCCTTGCTTTTGATATATCAAGGTATTTAGTAATATCCTCTTTGCCTTCATCAAATTTCTTGTCAAACTCACGAGCTTTCATATAGATCAACCTCCTCTTTTTTGGATCGTCGTACTGAAATAATTCTTGTCGTTTCAGTCCGATAAGTAATAACTCCCGACCAGTGCTTTTCTGATATTTTTCCTATTACCAAAAATCTTGGTTCATCACGGGTCTTTGCTGGAATCTCAATAAGGTCTGGGTCATCCCATAATTCTTGCGCCTCGTAAAAATCAATACCGTGTTTCTGCTTGTTACTATCACTTTTCTTGGGGTCTAACTCAAACTCCATAATATAATTATTATACCTTAGATATACCCATAGTCAATAAAAGGGTTGGTTGAGCTACGCAAGGTGAAAACGTCACTCCAACCCCATCTTGCCATAGAGCCTTTTACTAGGGTTTATAGTGCGGAGAAAGGTGACGCGCTTGATGAACTGTCCAACAGTATTGTAGACCTTGTTGAGGACGGAAAACTTGACAAAGCAGAGGAAGTCAGTCGTCAGCTTTTGGACCGGTACCCGGACCAGGTCGATGGACTCTTCAGCCTGGGAATGGTCTATGAAGCAAGAGGACAGAATGAGAAAGCCGCCGAGTATTACCGAAAAGCAGTGGACTTCATGCGGTCAATGCCTGAATTTGAAGAGGAAGCAATCGATTGGGTTCTAGAAAAGGCGTTCCGGATGGAGTCTGCATCGTTTTCCAAAACATAGGCAAGATGCGGTGCCTGACACCTGACCTTTTAGTTTGATTTTTAAAGCGCTATCCTACCTGACGCTTTTTGCCTTCCGCATTATCATACTCTTCCAGTGCCTCAATACGCATTAGTATCTCATCAAGCTTTGCGATCAGTGCATCAGCGGGAAGGTTCTTTGCGAGAAGTGAACCTAGCAGCTGATTAAGACTAGTCCCATCTCAAGCGTCGCCTCAATCCATGCTTCTTTAGCGCCCACAATCATCTCATAGGTCTCAGCCCACGTATCGGCCTCGGTCATACAACCGGGAAACTCGGCAATCATCGCAAAATAACCGCCATCCTCATAGGGCTTTATAATGATTGTGTGAGGCATCTTGCTATAGTCCTCAACGCTTATTTGCTTCTCCATTTTACCCTCCTTGCTGTAAGCCTAGTATCTCGAATAAAATGACACTATATATAGTGTCTGCTGGATATAATGTATTTCTCATAAAACCCTCTGCATAAATACCACGAGGTGGGTGCTACCACCTCGTAAGTCCCAGCCTCTCCCACATCCAGGAAATATCGAAATAGGCTCTGCCGCTCTTTTTGTTACGCTCTTCCGCGTTCTCGATATCTTTCAGAATTTCAGCGACTCGTCTTCTGCCGGCTTCTGTTTTAACAGCTTCAAGTGGCGTCTTGCCGTCGAGCATCGGGATTTTATCGACCAGCCAGTTTTCGTAATGCTGCCGCATAAATTGGTTGCAGACCTGCTGCTGTATCTCAAGCGGTATCTCGGCTTCAGCGTCCCTGGGCGATGTTTCATGTTGTTCCATGGCCTTATGAATATCCTGGAACTCATCCGCCCTATGGGTGACATAGTCAGCGGCGTGCTTGAGAATTAGGTCTTTTCCCTTTTCTAGCCGCTCCTTGGAGTTTGTTTCAAGGATTAGTTTTTTCCCTTCTGTTTTAACCTGGCCGAAGACGACCGGGCCGCGCATTCTTTCGCTCTCGCCGAGCCAGGTGTAGAAGTCTCCTTCCTGCCTGAAATCCTCCACTTCGCTTAGAGCGGCAGCAAGCTTATCCTTGTCTTTAATTTCAAATAGTGCTTTTGATAAGATGACCGGCTCGCCGCTTGTCGTTGCAATCAGCATATCCTCTGGATACAAAATGGGCTCGTACCAGTAGTAGTTAAACATGTCGCCTTCTTCTTTCAGGTAAGCCCGCATGGTCGCATACGGGTGCTCGCTTTTGAAAACCTCGAGATCGTCTCGGAAAGCTTTTATCAAGCCCTCTTTGCGATTGCGCGCGTAAGAGAAGATGCCGCCCGTCAAAATATACTCGCCGTCGAGTTCAAGAATTCTCGCCGCCATGATGTCCCACCGGCTTAAATACCTCGTTGCGCTTCGCTCGCGCACTTTGAATTCACCACCGAGAAGCAGGTCTTTAAGCAGAAGCCCTTCTTCGGGATAGACCTCTTCAACCTCATACAAGCTCAAGTAAGTATCCTTCATTTTGTTTAGGACTTTTAGCTCGTCGTCCGCCAATTTCTTGCCGTTCTCTTCCATGTAGAGTTCAAGCAACGTTTTGCCGGTTTCTTCATCGAAGTAATCGGCCTTCGCGTCATATATGACCCAGTCCCAGAAATTGACGTGAGCCGAATCGAGAAGCCCGCCTTCTAAATGCTCATCGGGGTCGAACTCGTCCCAATAAACTCCAGCCGCCTCATCAATAGCATACAGGTGGTGCTTGCGGAAGTATTTTAATATCTCATCGATCTGACGCCTCTCAATCGATGCCTCGGGTTTTATTTCGGCATACGCTTTTAAAGCGCAGCATTTTTTAAATTTCTTGCCGCTGCCACACGGGCAGGGCTCGTTTCTACCTGTGTTCGCCACACTTTTGCCCCTTTGCTTTAAACTTATTACTCATAGCTTCGAGAAAGAGGAATATCCGATGAACATCCCCTAGGTTCGTCCCCTAGGTTTCAGCCTTTATGGGCAGACTACGCCATACGGGTATGGCGCTTGATGTCGGATATGTCTGAGGTATGTTGAGCGATATCTTTGGTGTTTTGGTCGCATTGATTCTCGACGCGTTTAATCCAGCTAACGGTCGAAGCGCTCTGACCTGGCGTCGAGGCGGTGCAGGATTGTGAGTATCGCATCCTGACCTCGCATTATATCCTGGCGCAGCTCGGCGATTTCTTTTCGAACCAGAGCAAATTGATGGTCATGTTCGAGCAATT
>JAGXSZ010000016.1 GCA_018333515.1 Actinomycetota bacterium | reverse complement strand
GGCTCGGCGTCCCCGACGACCAGCCGATAGAGCATAGCATGATATCGAAGTCGATCGAGACCGCGCAGAAACAGGTCGAGGCGCAGAACTTCTCGATACGTAAGCATGTCCTCGAATACGACGACGTGATGAATAAGCAGCGCGAGGTTATCTACAATGAGCGCTTCGCGGTGCTCACCGGCGAAGACCTCCACGATCGCATACTCGAGATGATAGACGATGTCATGTCAGGCGCGGTGGCGGTATTTACCGGCGATGAAAAATACGCCGAGGCCTGGGATTGGGACGGCCTCTTCGCCTACATCAACCAGCTTTTCACGTTGGATTGGGGCAGGGATTCGATTGACGACGCGACGATTACGCGCGAAGAACTCGCGGAGCGGCTCATCGAGACCGCGAGAGAGACATATATTAAACGCGAAGAAGAGTTGGGGCCTCAGGCTTTGCGCGATATAGAGCGCATGGTCATGTTGGAGGTAATCGATAATAAGTGGCGCGAGCACCTCTACGAGATGGACTATCTCAAAGAGGGCATCGGTCTGCGCGCCATCGGCCAGCGCGACCCGCTTATAGAATACAAATCGGAAGCGTTTGCGGCCTTTAACGCGATGAGCGAGGGCATCAAAGAAGATGTCCTTCAATATATGTACCATGTGAAGGTCGTCCGCGACGAGCCCGAGCGCCCGAAAGAGAAGGTCTTGGTCACCAGCGGCGGCGGGGAAGGGTCGAAAAAGCCCAAAATCAATGATGACAAGACCGGGCGAAACGACCCGTGCCCGTGCGGGAGCGGCAAGAAGTACAAGAAGTGCTGCGGCTAGATTATTAAACCGAAATCAGATTCGAGCAGGGGTGCTATAGATTGGCTGTAGATTTTAGCGAAGAGATTAACCTGGTACGCGACAAGATACGAGACATAAAGGATTATCTTTGACGTCGATACTAAGCGTGATGAGTTAACAAAGCTCGAAAAAGAGGCGAGCAAGCCGGGTTTCTGGGACGACCAGGAAGCGGCGCAAGCCCTGATGTCGAAGATGAGCGATATAAAAGACGACATCGCCGCTTGGGAGAAGGCCGATGACGACGCCGAAGAACTCGAGATAATGAACGAACTCGCGGTCTCCGAAGGCGATGAGACGCTCGCCGCCGACGTGGAGCGAGACTTCAGGCGTTTGAAGAGATACGCCGACGACCTCGAGCTGCGGAGCTGGTTTACCGACCCGCTCGACAGCCACAGCGCCATCGTCACCGTTCACCCCGGGGCGGGCGGCACCGAGTCGCAAGACTGGGCCGAGATGCTCATGCGCATGGTAATTCAATGGTCGAAAGATAAGCACTATCAGACCGACATCTATGAGATTGCGGCGGGCGACGAAGCCGGCATCAAGACCGCGACATTTACTATTCAAGGAAAATACGCGTACGGCTTTTTGCAGGCGGTCCGCGGTGTCCATCGTCTTGTCAGGATATCTCCGTTCGATTACGGCGGCCGGCGTCACACCTCGTTTGCTTCGGTCGATGTCATCCCGGAGGTCGAGCGCGATGTCCAAATCACAGTCGACCCCGCCGATTTAAAGATAGAGACCTACCGCTCGACGGGCGCGGGCGGCCAGCATGTCAACGTGACCGACTCCGCGGTGCGAATCACGCACATCCCGACAGGCGTCATGGCCCAGTGCCAGAGCGAGCGCTCGCAAACGAAGAACAAAGAGACCGCGATGATAATTCTCCGGGCCCGCCTGTACGAGCGCATTCAGGAGGAGCAGGCGCGAGAGGCGGCCGAGCGGCACAAGCAGAAAAAAGAGATAGCCTGGGGGAGCCAGATAATGTCGTATGTTATGCACCCTTACCAGCTTATCAAAGACCACCGCACCGGCGTCGAGAAGGGTAATGTCCAGGCGGTCCTCGACGGCGACCTCGATGATTTCATAATCGAGTATCACCGGCAGCGGATTTCGGAAGCCTCCGATGAGCAGAGGGCGACGTAGGATCGTCAGGGCTAAAGCCCTGAACTGCGGGCCCGGAGTTTCGGGAGCAATAATAATCATGTTAGCCGAAGGCCGATAACCATGACTGAACCTAAAAAGCCTATTATCAAAATCGAAGCCGACCTCCACGTCCATACGGTGGCCAGCGGACATGCTTACAGCACCGTCGAGGAGATAACGAAAGAGGCGGCCAAGAGAGGTCTCAAGATGGTCGCGCTTACCGACCATGGCCCGGCGTTGCCCGGCGGCGCGCATCGGTACCACTTTTGGAACCTGCGCATAATGCCGGCCGAACTAAACGGCGTCCGCATCCTCAAAGGAATCGAGGCCAACGTCACCAACGCCAACGGCGACCTCGATTTGCCCGAAGACTATCTCGCGCCGCTCGAGCTGGTACACGCCGGGTTTCATCCGAATTGCGGCTACGTGAGCGGCTCGGTCGCGCAAAATACCGAAGCGCTTTGCCGGGCGATGGATAATCCGTTGCTCGACTTTTTAGTCCATCCCGGCAACGCGAAATTTCCTATCGACCCCGAGACGCTCGTCGACGCCGCGGTCGAGAAGGGTATCCCGCTCGAAATAAACAACAGCTCGTTCTTGCCGACCACCAGCCGGCCGGCTGCTTACGATTATGATTTAGCTGTCGCAGAGTTCATCCGCGAGAAGCGCTCGCATGTTATAATAAGCAGTGACGCCCATATCCACACACAGGTAGGCGTCTTCGACCAGGCTCTAGAGCTGGTCACCCTAGCGGGCATAACCGAAGATCAAATCATAAATACCTCGGCTCAAAAAGTGCGGGACTATCTCGCTTCAAGGAGAGCCCGGCGTTAGGAGTTAGCGTGAAACGCTGGTGTATAATCGCGACATTAGTCATAGTCTCGGGCGTATTCTTCGCGATAGTCGTCCCTACCGTCGTCAGTTACTCGATAGAGAAGGCTGTCATCGAGACTATCCGCCGCGATTACAATCTCAAGGATTGCGCCTATGTCCGCGTCGACTACAGTTATCCGGAACTCTTCCGCGGCAAGATAGAGCGCGTCTACATCGAATGCGCCAAAAGCGAGTTCAACGGCATTAAGCGCAGGAGTGTCGTCATCACCGTTAAAGACATAGAGTTCGACGTCAAAAAGACGCTTCAGACGCGCGACGCCGCAATTAGCGACGTCGGTGCGGCCAAGACGAGCATAGTCGTCGCCGAGGCCGAGTTAAACAAATTTATCGCGAAGAGTCATGACGATTTGAAAGGCTGGCGTCTCGACCTTAAACCCAACAAAGTGGTCGCAAGCGCGGAAATCGAGATGATAGGCAAACTAGATATTTCGCTCAAGCCCAGGTTAAGGGGGAACAGGCTCGTTCTCGAGCCGACCGATGCTAAGTTTGCAGCTATGGATGACCTCGGGCTAAGTGAGGCTAAGAACTGGATAGGCGAGATAGGGCTCGACCTTCCCGTGAGCGACCTGCCGTTTAATATGAAAATCACCAAAGTGCTCGTTCAGGATAACCAGATATTGGTCAACGCGGGCAACTGACAGCATTGAAGCGTAATGGCCGCGCATCGGTGGTCGAGGTAATCGCCGATATTGGTCAACGCGGGCGACTGACAGCGATAAAACCTTGTTTTAAGTGAGTTTTAGCACTTCCAGCCAGGATGGGCGCATGCAAGCGGTCGCCGAATAATCATCGAAGTTATTTGCCGCGCGGTGCAAAACGCGCTATAAAGATAGATGGGATTAATCGTTAACGCCAAAAGAGTGCTTTGGCGAGGCATTGCCGGTCGGCTTGCGCCGGCCGTATTGTGTGCGGATTGTGAAAGGAGCGGACTTGATAACCGACACGACAGACAAACAGGTGACCGTCTCATTGGTCGAGGCGAAAGCCAGGACCATACGGACCCGAATAATAAATATGCTTGGCGCGGCGGGCTCGGGCCACCCGGGCGGCTCTTTATCGGCTGCCGATATCGTTGCGACACTCTATTTCCATGAGATGAAACATAATGCGGCGGAGCCGCGATGGCCGGGGCGCGACCGTTTTGTCTTAAGTAAAGGGCATGCCGCGCCGGTCTTATACGCGGCGCTCGCCGAGAGCGGCTATTTTCCCCGAGAAGACTTGGCGACGTTACGCAAGATAGACAGCCATCTCCAGGGTCATCCCGATATGAATAAAACACCGGGCGTCGAGATCTCGACCGGCTCGCTGGGGATGGGGTTTTCGGCGGCGGTAGGGATGGCGCTCGGCTTGAAGTTGGACAAGAGCGAATCGCGGGTCTATGCGCTCATCGGCGACGGTGAGTCTCAGGAGGGGATAATCTGGGAGGCCGGCATGTTCGCGGCGCAGCATAAACTAGATAACCTGGTCGGGATTGTCGATTATAACAATTTGCAGATAGACGGCCATGTGAGCGATATTGTCGATATCCGGCCAATCGCCGCGAAATGGTCGGCTTTCGGCTGGCACACGATTGAAATCGACGGACATAGCGTTGCGCAGATAATCGGCGCTCTCGATGAGGCGAAATCGGTAAAGGGTAAACCGACTATGATAGTCGCCAACACCGTTAAGGGCAAAAACGTCTCATTTATGGAAGGCCAAGTCGACTTCCACGGTAAGGCGCCGTCCAAAGATGAGGTCGCGCAGGCCTGTGGCGAGATAGCGGCTCTTGGGCCGCTGGGATAACAATAAGGGGACGTTGTTACGGTTGCTACGGTTACGCAACTAAGCAGCGGAAGATTTGCGTTGCATAATAGAATCTGACAATAGAATCCGTAATATCCGTAATACCCGTAACAACGTCCCCTTTTATAGTAAGGAGAACGATGTCTGAGAAGAGAGCGACGCGCGAAGCGTATGGCGAAACACTAATAGAGTTGGGTCGAGTTCACCCGAATATAGTAGTCCTAGACGCGGACTTGGCGAAGTCGACAACGACGATAAAATTTAAGAAAGAATTTCCTGACAGGTTTTTTGATTGCGGTGTCGCCGAGCAGAACATGATGGCGATGGCGGCGGGGTTGGCGACGACCGGCAAAATATGTTTTACGGGCTCGTTTGCGATGTTCGCCACCGGTCGCGCGTTCGAGCAGGTGAGAAATACGATAGCGTATCCCTCCCTCAATGTTAAAATATGCCCCACGCACGCCGGCATAACAGTCGGAGCCGACGGAGGGTCGCACCAGACCATCGAAGATATCGCGCTTATGCGCGTGATTCCCGGCATGACCGTCATCGTCCCGGCCGACTATTACGAGGCGAAAAAGGCGATTGCCAAGGCGGCGGAGATAGACGGGCCTGTCTATGTGCGACTCGGCCGCGCGATGCCGCCGATGATATTCGACGGGGATTACGATTTCGTCCCCGGCAAGGCGGTTCTCCTCAAGGAAGGAACGGATGTCACGATTTTTGCGACCGGCATCATGGTCGGTAGCAGCCTGGTCGCGGCGGAAAACCTTGCTAAAGCAGGCATCAGCGCGGAAGTTATCAATATATCTACTATAAAACCACTAGACGATAACGCTATAATAGAATCGGCGGTAAAAACCGGAAGAGTGGTAGTAGCAGAGGAACATAGTATTATTGGCGGACTCGGGAGCGCTGTCGCGGAGTTGTTATGCGAGAAGCATCCGGTACTGGTGGCAAGAGTGGGAATAAAGGACGTTTTTGGGCGCTCAGGCGAGCCGGACGAGTTGCTGAAATATTACGGACTAACCGACGAAGACATCTCCCAAGCGGCGAAAGGTCTACTAGGCGAGTAGATACGCAAGCCCCACTTTCCCGCAAAGCATACCGGCAAAGACTTTTGCTTTATCTTGAGCCTTCTGGTAGCATACCGATTTTGGGAGTGATAGTAGCATGATTAAAATGAAGAACGTATCGATGTTATATAAGGGGGCTCATCGTCCCGCGCTAAAGGACATCAACGTCGATATCGACCGCGGTGAATTTATCTTTTTGGTCGGTCCCTCGGGTTGCGGCAAATCTACTTTCATACGCTTATTGCTTAGAGAATTGATACCCACAAAAGGCGATATCTTTATTGCCGGTCACGACCTTGTCAACATGCGTCGCTGGCGCGTGCCGTTGCTCAGGCGCAACATAGGCTGCGTCTTTCAGGATTACAAACTTCTCCCCAACAAGACCGTCTACGAGAATGTCGCGTTCGCGCTCGAGGTTATCGGGCGCCCGACGAAAGTCATCAAAGCGCAGGTTCCGGAAGTCATACGGCTCGTCGGTCTTGAGGAGAAGCTCAACAATTACCCGGATGAACTCTCCGGCGGTGAGCAGCAGCGTGTCTCGATTGCGAGAGCTTTCGCCAACCGTCCGGCGATTATCCTCGCGGACGAGCCGACCGGAAATCTCGACCCGGCGACCTCGGGCGGCATCATGTCGCTTCTGAACAAGATCAACCGGACCGGGACGACGGTTTTGGTCGCGACGCACGACCGTGAGATGGTCGACAGCATGCGCAAGCGCGTCATCGCGCTCGAGGAAGGGGTTCTCATGCGAGACCAGCAACGCGGTGTATACGGGTACGAGGAGTAAGTCAAGGAATTCAGGGAAAAGATCGCCGGCAAACCCCGAATTTCTGTGTTGAATATTTAGAAGGAGCCGAACTATATGCAATTTCGTCCTTTTTACTTCTTGAAAGAGTCTTTGGTAAGTTTCAAGAAAAATTGGGTCATCAGTATGGCGGGCATTACCACAGTCGCACTATCGCTGCTGCTGGTAGGGGCCTTCATGCTCTTCGCGTTCGCGATGAACAACATCATAAAGTCGACCGAGCAGAAGGTCGAAGTAGTGCTTTTCCTGGCCGAAGGGGTGCCCGCCGAATCGGTCGAGGCGCTCCAGGCTGAGATAATATCGTGGGAAGAGGTCAAGAAGGCGACCTATGTCTCCAAAGAACAGGCGCTCGGCAGGCTTAAGCAAGAATTTAAAGAGTCGGACATGCTCGAGATGCTCGAAGGCAACCCGCTGCCGGCGTCTCTTGAGGTAACGCTTAAGAACCCGCAAAAAGCCAACGATGTCGTCGACCGGTTAAAGGGACGTTCTGAGATTGACGATATTAGGCATGATAGAGAGACTGTTGAGCGGCTGTTTCAGGTAACCAGGGTCGCAAGGTGGTTCATCGTGGTCTTTGTCGGGCTGCTCGCGTTTACATCCCTGGTTCTTATCGCTAATGCGATTCGCCTCGCGATTTATGCGCGGCGCAAAGAAGTGGCGATTATGCGGTTAGTCGGTGCGTCGAACTGGTTTATCCGTTGGCCGTTCTTGCTCGAAGGCACATTGCAGGGTTTCATCGGCGGTATTATCGCGGCGCTCCTGCTCTACCTCGCAAAGGTCATGCTCATAGATAAGATAAAGGATGCGCTGGTGTTTCTGCCGATCAACTCGAGTCCGCAGGAATTCTATCAACTTATATTTGCTTTGCTTGCGGCGGGGATGTTCATCGGCGCGGCGGGGAGTGCCATAGCTCTGCGGCGATTCTTAAGAGTCTAAAACGGCAAGCAGGTGCGGTTGCTATACGTAAGCTCGAGGATTACGCGCCCCTATGTAGTGCGCTGGTTGACTTGCCAAGCCTCCAATGCTTAACTAGTAGCTAATCAAAGGTGGAGCCATGGGTATTACTACTGCGTTGCGGCAAAAGATAACAGCAGTAATTACGATATTAGTCATTATCTCCCAGGTTAATCCTGCCCTTTCTTCCGAGGTCTCCAGTAAGAAAAACGAGCTAAACGACGTCAACAGCCGCCTCGAGCAGACCCGCGAAAAAATAAAACAAACCAAAGCACAAGAGTCCAGGCTTGTCGGCGAGATAAAATCGGTCGACGATAGCGTCCTTGCGGCCCAACAAGAGTTAGACCGGTTCGACGCCGAACTCAAGAAGATAGGCTCGGAGCGCGGTGTGACCGAGCGCCAGCTCGAAGTCTTACAGGTCGAACTATGGGATACCGAGCGGGAGCTGGAACAGACCTTAGCGAAACTCGACGAACAGAAGACCTTTTTAGGCAACCGTGTCGAGGGCATGTACAAGCGCGGAAGCGCGGGTTACCTCGATGTTCTGCTCAACGCGAGCAATTTTACGAGTTTTTTGAACCGGATGCGTTTCCTGGAGTATGTCGTAGCTCAGGACATAGATATAGTCGGACGCATAACCGACACCAAGGAGATCATCGAGCAGAAAAAGCGCGATGTCGAACAGAACAAAGCCGCTGTAAACGGCGAGCGCGTCAAGTTGGTAGCCGAAGAGCGGCGGATTAAAGAGCTGACCGAAGCGCGGCTCACTAAGAAGAAGGCTCTCCAATCCGAGAACAGCAGGAAGCAAGCGCTGCTCGTACAGATTAAGGACAGCCGTTCAGCATATGAGCTGGCCGAAGACCAACTTCTCGACGAGTCGTCGCGTATTACGTCAAGAATAAAGGAGCTGGAACGCAAGGCGCGCGAGAGCGGGCGCTCTTCGGCGAGACCGAGCAATTTCTCACCGGGTGCTTTTGCTTGGCCGACCGATGGCGAGGTCACCTCCTCGTTCGGCATGAGAAAGCATCCCATACTCGGCGTAACGCGCATGCACACCGGCATCGACATCGGCGCGCCTTCCGGGCAAGCGGTTATCACGGTCGACGACGGCGTGGTTATCCAGGCCGGATGGCTTAAAGGATACGGACAGACCGTAATCGTCAGCCATGGCGGCGACACGAGCACTCTTTACGCCCACCTCTCATCGATCACCGCCTCCGAGGGGAGCAACGTTTCTAAAGGGCAGACGGTCGGCAAGGTGGGTTCGACCGGCCTCTCCACCGGACCCCATCTCCACTTCGAAGTGCGAAAAGACGGCGAGCCGCGGAATCCCATGAATTGGTACTAATAAATCTTTAGTAAAACCGGTCCGCGGCCATTCGACGACCCCGGTAATCCCATTGTGGCCCTAATATTTCGCAAGCTATGGCGGATGCCCCTGTTTTTGCTTATACTAATAAAAGTAATCGTATTAAAAGAGGTGTAAGTTTTGGATAGAAAAGTTTTAGCCGCAACTGGAGTCGCGCTCGCATTTTTGGTAGTCTTCGCCACATTCGCGGGGGGGATGTTTCTCGGCAAGATGCTGGAGCAGGAGCGAACGGAGGCGTACAGACAAGGATTGCCGTCGGTCCAGAAGGTCCAGGAGGTATTCTCGATAATCGACCACGCTTATGTCGAGGAAGTCTCGGATAAAAAACTGATAAACGGTGCGGTGGAGGGTATGCTCAAGGTGCTCGACGACCCCTACACCCACTACTTCGACAAGAAACATTTCGACAAGTTTATGGAGGACACGACCGGGCATTTCGATGGTGTCGGTATTGTCATCAGCCAGAACAAAGAGAAAGAATTGGTCGTGATATCGCCTATCGACGGTACCCCGGCCGATAAGGCGGGCATTAAAGAGAACGATGTAATAGTGAAGATAGACGACAAAACGACCAAGGGCATCAATAGCGACGCGGCGGTAAAGCTGATTCGCGGAAAGCGCGGCACGAAGGTCAAGCTGACGATGCGCCGTGAGGGCGCGAAAGAGCCGCTCGTTTTTAACCTGGTGAGGGCGCAAATCAACATACCGAACGTCTCGTCCGAGAAGGTCGATGGCGATATCGGTTATCTCAGGCTCCACCAGTTCAACGAGCAGACCCAAACAGACCTCAAGAAACACTACGAAGAACTCAAGTCGCAAAAGGTAAAAGGGGTCGTCTTCGACCTTAGAAACAATCCCGGCGGCATTCTCGAGCAGTCTGTCGATGTGGGAAGCATGTGGATAAAGTCGGGCTCTATCGTTAAGGTGAAATCTAGGACCGGCCAAGTCGAATCGCGAAATGCGAACGGTGGGGCGGACGAGAAGATGCCCCTCGTCATTCTGGTCAACAAGGGCAGTGCCAGCGCGGCTGAAATCGTCGCCGGAGCTTTACAGGATTATAAACGGGCCGTGATAGTCGGCGAGAATACTTTCGGTAAAGCGTCGGTACAGACGGTCATCAATCTATCTGACGGGTCGGGGATATTGCTCACAACCGATAAGTATCTGACACCGAAAGGACGGATTATTCATAAGAAAGGCATCAAGCCCGATATCGTTGTCAAATTCGACCCGCACAAAGATAAAGAGGACGTCCAGCTTAAGAAAGCCAAAGAGGTTTTGAGGGAGTTAATCTCGGGGAAGCGGAGACTTAAAGCGGCGTCGTAAGGTCTGCGTCAACCGGTGACGCGCGCAAATTAAAATAGCCCAGAGCGTCTGCCCTGGGCTATATGATTTTCGTGCTATAATCTGTCGTCGTCGTCGATTTCATCGAAGAGTTCCGCCGGTACCTCTTCGTCGTAGTGCGCCGCCGCAAAGATCTCGCGATTGACGCGGTTTGCCCGCTTATTGTCCTCTTCGACCGGGGTCAGCTTTAGGATTTTGATGTCATCGACCAATTCTATTACGCTCAAATTGTTATCATGAGGGAAGAAACGTAAATAATTAAAGCTAAGGATATTCAAGAATATGCAGCCGTTTACGATGAGAGTCGAGGTCTCGGCGTTAGAAAAGACTTTAACCACGACACCCTCGCCCTCACTGATGGTGTCGCCGTCGACGTTGTAGGTATATTTGACGCTCTCAAGGGTCTCGAGGGCGCGTCGCATGTCCTTCTTGTTAATCAGGATGCCTTCATTGACGATACAAGGAGCAGGTGAGGCATGACGAAAGTTTTGCATCGATTATAACCTCCGAGTCTGTTGCGAGTTACTTGCTCATTCTATAACAGTTACCGGAAACCGTAAATACCAAAAAATCGAATATGGCGAAAACTTTGAGAGGTGTAAAATGCAGATAACGCGCGAGATAATCAAGCTGATGAGCAAGAAGGGATACGCGCCGCAAGACCTGGACGGGCTGGCGGCAGAGCTTGAGCTTCCAGGCATAGACAAGCACGATATAAAGAAAGCCTTGGGCTTGCTCGAGGCCGAAGGGAAAGTCTTGCGGACGAAGAAGGGCAAGTATGCATTGCCGGCGCAGCTCGATTTGGTCATCGGCGAGTTGCTTTCGAACAAGGCCGGATATGGTTTTGTAAAAACCCCCATCGGCGATGTCTTTGTCCCGGCGAGCAAGATAAACGGGGCGATGCACGGTGATAAGGTCGCGATTCGCATTTCGCGAAGAAAGACCAGGCAGGGCCCGCGGAGCGAGGGCGAGATAGCACGCATACTGGAGAGGGCTTACGAAGCGGTCGTCGGACGTTACGAGCGGCACGGCAAGATAAGCATAGTGGTCCCATCGGACAAGCGCATACAGTATCATGTCTTTGTCCATAGAAACGACGCTATTGACGCGAAAGACGGGGACATGGTCGTCGCCAAGATACTCGAATACCCGGACGGGGTGCGCGCGGCGCGCGGGAGCATCGTAGAGATAATCGGCGACGAGACATCGCCGACGATAGAGATAGACGTCATCGTCCGCGAACACAATCTAAGCACGGAGTTTACGTTGGCGACCATGGCCGAGGTCGAATCGGTGCCCGAAAGCGTCATAGTCGCCGATACGCTGGGGCGCAAAGACTACCGCGATCTCTTTACGGTCACGATAGACGGGCTCGACGCTAAGGATTTCGATGACGCCGTCAGCATCAGGCGAGATAATAGGGGGCATTTCCACCTCGGCGTGCATATCGCCGATGTCTCACACTATGTGGGCATCGGCAGCGCGCTCGACCAGGAGGCTTACGAGCGCGCGACCAGCGTCTATCTTGCCGACAGGGTGTTGCCGATGTTGCCCCATAAGCTTTCGAACAATATTTGCAGCCTCAACCCGCGTGTAGACAGGCTGAGCCTCTCTGTCGAGATGGTCGTCGATGAGAGCGGTGAGGTCGGCGATTTCGAGATATTCAACGGGGTGATAAATAGCGATTACCGTCTCACCTATGAGCAGGTCGACGAGGCGTTCGCGACAGGGGTCTTCCCCGATGAGGACGTCCGCGACCTGCTCGTTTCGATGCGCGAGCTGAGCGATGTTCTGGAAGCTAAGCGTTTGAGGCGGGGAAGCCTAAATTTCGAGACCATCGAGCCGAAGGTGATTCTCGATGCCGATCTCAAGCCTTTAGAGGTCATAGTGCGCGAGCGCACCGCCGCGACCAAGCTGATCGAGGAGGCGATGATTCTCACCAACGAGACGGTGGCCGGCTTTATGTATTGGCAGGATTCGCCGATGGTCTATCGCGTCCACGACAAGCCCAACGAGGAGAGCCTCGTCCAGATAGAGGAACTCATCGAAAACCTCCATTATCCGGTCAAGAAGCTCAAGGGGGCGCATCCGAGGGTGATCCAGCAAATCATCACGCACGCGCACGACAGGCCTGAGAAGCTGCTCATAAACAACCTTTTGCTGCGGGCGATGAAGCGGGCGAAATACACGCCGTCGAGTACGCTCCACTTCGGGTTGGCTTCACAAAACTATACCCATTTCACCTCGCCTATCAGGCGGTATCCCGACCTCATCGTCCACCGGCTGGTCAAGGCGGCGCTCGACCAGAGTCTATCCGAGCCCGACATCGTAGGCATGGTCGATAGTCTCGTCGAGATTTGCGAGCACAGCTCGTACATGGAGCGCGAAGCCGACGAGGCCTCGCGCGAATCGGTCGATGTCAAACTCTGTGAGCTTATGAAAGCGCATATCGGCGAGGAATTCGATGGGACCATAACCGGTGTCGCGGGATATGGGTTTTTTGTTCAGCTCGCGAACACGGCCGAGGGGCTCGTCCATATTAAGGACATAACCGACGACTATTACGAATACGATGAGGCTACCTTTACGCTGCTTGGGCGGCGCACGGGGAGGGCGTTTCAAATCGGCCACACCGTGCGGGTCCAGATTACGAACGTCGTTATCGGTGAGCGCAGGATAGATTTTGTCTTGGCCGAAGAGGAACAAGCCCGTAAGAAACGCTCTAAGAGGGCAAGGTAGCCGTGAGCCGTATATCGCGGTTGAACGACTTGTGCTACGCGACTTCTTCGGGGCGGGAGTTTTCGCCACATCCCGGCCGCGAAGTGATATAATTCATTACCATGAAAACCGAAAGAATCGCGGCCAAAAACAGAAAAGCATACCATGATTACCATATCGATGAGACCTACGAAACGGGAATCGAGCTTAAGGGGTCTGAGGTAAAGTCGATTCGCGCCGGTAAAATCAATCTGCGGGATAGCTACGCGCGGATAGACGACGGCGAGATGTGGCTATTTAATGTCCACATAAGCCCATACAGCCACGTCGATAAATTTACGCAGCCCGACCCGATTCGGCCCCGTAAATTACTGCTGCACAAGAAAGAGATACTGCGCCTCATAGGGAAGACAAAAGAGAAGGGCTATACGCTCATACCTCTCAAGGTCTATTTCAACAACCGCGGCAAGGCGAAGGTCGAGATAGGGCTGGCAAGGGGTAAGTTGCTCCACGATAAGCGCAAGGACATCTCCGAGCGCACCGCGAAACGCGATATAGAGCGCGCTCTTCGCGAGCGGCAGAAACAGTAGGGTCGAGCGTTTGGCATGCCGGGCGTGAGAGCGCCGGCCCATTTACAGCGCACGCCTTATTCTATATAATTTATATGAGGTTTCGTACATTGAAAAATGCGCCGGCGGTTAATATTGCCGGCCAAAAATATGGGGGCGACAGGCTTCGACTGAGGTTGGTTTCGGCAAGAGAAGCGAGTCGAGCTCAGACAACTCGTTAAACTATCTGACAAAAAACAAACGCAAACGAACCAGTTGCACTAGCCGCTTAATTGCGGCTCGTCAAACTAGAGATTGCTCACATCTCTAGGGCGACGTCATTTTAGTGAGCTTACTTCACCCGGACGCCCATAGGGGTTGAAGAAAATCTTATGGGATAGCGACCGGTTTACCCTGACTGTGGGGATGCCGGAAGCGAATAACAAACATAGTCTACACTCGTAGATGCTCTTGTGGAAATGCCTGAGGACGTGGGTTCGATTCAGAAATGGGGTCGCCGGTAGCGGTAACGCTACCAGGAAAAACAAGGCTTACATCGGTGAAATCTAAGTTCGAGAGAATAAGGCAACGCCGAGGGGTGAAAGCCCTCTAGAGACTTATGTAGGAGTCTTGCCAAGTAGGTAAATCTATGGCTCTTACTATACGCCTTGCACCGCATTGCAAGATAAATGCGGTTGAAGACATAGTCCGGTCCTTTCGGAAACGTTAGGGTAGCTGTCCCACCGCCTCCACAAAAATAGGCCGCCTTTTATGGGTGGCCTATTTTAATGCTTGCATATAGAACATATGTTCGTTTATCATATAGAAACTTCATGCGCAACCCGCTCTTGTTTCAGAACCGCCGTCACTCATCTTCGTGCCTCTCCGTGTCTATCTCGGCATATTCTTTAAGGTTTTTCTCGGTAGACCGATATTTTTAGAGTAGCAATAAAGCTCTGTCGAGCGTCAAAAAGCTTATCAATGCACAAGGGAGACATCGGTTGCGGGAACGTTATGATTTTCTCGAAAGATTATTAGGAAACTCGGCAATGGCGACGTTCGTCATCGATTTCGACGGCAAGTTCATCTATTTCAACGAAGCAGCGTATACGGCGCGCGGATACACCCGCGATGAACTTCTCGACATGACCATCAAAGATTTGGCGACGTCGGACAATGTGGAGCTGTTCGATGAGAGGATAGCGCAGCTAAGAGACGAGAGCAGCGCCGTCTTTGAGTCGGCACACATGAAGAAGGACGGGTCGGCTCTAAACGTCGAAGTCCATGCGCACATCGTGGAATTTCAAGGTAAAGAAGCGATCATCGCCATCGCACGTGACATCACCGACCGTAAGGATTCCGAGAGACTACTCAAAGAGAGCGAGGAACGCTACCGTCGCCTTATTGAATTATCCCCGGTTGCGATGGCAGTTCACAGCGGCGGAAAGGTCGTCTACGCGAACGCGGCCGCAGCGAAGCTTCTCGGGGCCTCGAAACCGGCTGAACTCATCGACAAACCGGTTCTTAGCCTTGTCCATCCGGACGACCACGCCCTGGTGAAAGAGCGTGTCGCTCTGATGATGCAAGGCAAGGAGGTCGATTTAATCGAAGAGAGGTTTGTACGCCTCGACGGCGGGACAATCGACGTCGAGGTAGCGGCCTCACCGATCATGTACAACGGCATACAGGCCATTCAGGTCGTAGTCAGGGATGTTACTGAGCACAGACAAGCGTTGGCCGCTGTCGTAGAGGCAAAAGAGCGGGTCGAACAGCTCTACCGGGTCATGCCGAGCGCCGTGTTCACCGTCGACAACGAGTCCGTTATCACTAGTTTCAACGATAAAGCGGCTGAGATAACCGGCTACGAGCCTTCAGAGATTATTGGGAAAAAATGTACGGTTTTTTCGCGGGACCCTTGTGTGAGCAGGTGCGGCTTGTTCTCGGCGGATGTGTTGAAGCCCATTATGCGTGGCGAATGCACGATACGTCGCAAAGACGGCGAAATCCGAACGCTCTCTAAGAACGTCGATGTAATTCGCGATGTCGGTGGAGACATAATCGGCGGCGTTGAGAGTTTCGAGGATATCACCGAGCGCAAGCACGCCGAAGAGATGCTCAACTATATGGCATATTTTGACCTGCTTACCGATTTGCCCAACCGCACGCTCTTATCCGACCGGCTTGTCTTGGCTATCGCAAACGCGCATCGCAACGGCCATATGCTGGCAGTGTTCTTCCTGGATCTAGACAGGTTTAAGGCGATCAACGATACGCTGGGCCACACGGTCGGCGACCAATTGCTCCAGCGCGTAGCCGACCGGCTCAAAAGGTGTCTGCGTGAAGGCGACACTATAGCACGTCTGGGCGGTGACGAGTTCACGCTGCTCTTACCGCGGGTTGATACTATTGATGACGTTACAGTCGTAGCCCAGAAGGTCATCGATGTGCTCAAGCCGTCGTTTATGTTCGAGGGGGGTGAGCTTCATGTAACGACTAGCATAGGTATCGCCCTCTATCCGGACGACGGCGAAGACGTGTCGTCACTCTTAAAGAACGCGGACATCGCGCTTTATCGCGCAAAAGAACAGGGTAGAAACAATTACCAGCTCTACGCGCCGTCGATGAATGCCAAAGCGTTCGAGCGGCTGGCGATGGAAGGCAACCTGCGAAAAGCGCTCGAACGGCAGGAATTTACCGTTTACTATCAGCCGCAGCTGGACTTGGCAACCGGCGAGATAATCGGCATGGAGGCCCTCATTCGCTGGAACCACCCCGACCTGGGCCTGGTCTATCCGGCGGAATTCATCCCCATGGCCGAAGAGACAGGGCTGATCGTGCCGATAGGCGAGTGGGTGCTCCGTACCGCATGCGAGCAGAACAAAGCCTGGCAAGACGCGGGACATGCTCCGATAAGGATGGCCGTCAATTTGTCTTGTCGCCAGTTCCAGCAGGTTGATTTAGCTGAGAGGGTGGCGCGAATTGTAAAAGAGACCGGTCTCGACCCCCGGTATCTGGAGCTGGAGATAACCGAGAGCGTTCTTATGAAAGACGCCGATGCGGCGGTCGATACGCTCAACAAGTTGAAGAAAAAAGGAATCTATATTTCGATAGACGATTTCGGCACCGGTTATTCATCCCTTGGATATTTGAAACGGTTCCCGATCGACGTTCTCAAAATAGACCGGTCGTTCATCAGGGAGCTGAGCGCCGGAACCGAAGACGCGGCAATCGCCACCGCGATTATAACGGTCGCGCACACGCTGAAGCTGAAGGCGCTGGCGGAAGGCGTCGAGACTTTGGAGCAGCTAGAACTCTTGAGGTCGCTGAAGTGCGATAGCATGCAAGGTTTTCTCTTCAGCCGCCCTTTACCCGCCGAAGAAGCGTCCAAAATATTGGGCGAGGAGCGCCAGATTCGTGTAGCTTGAGCCGGCCGGCTGAAGTTGCCCCAACCGGCGTCTACCTTCGAAGAACGCACTAAATCATTTTATTTAAAGTCATGTGTCCCTTAGTTTCTTATATGCCAAACTCTTCGAACCAGTACTCCATCACACATACATCGACTAGTATCCGTCATTCTGGGGGAGTTGAAAACGACCGAACAATCTCAAGCTTTAGAGATTCTTCGTTTCACTCAGAATGACAACTCATAAAACGTGTGATGGAGTACTAGTTTGCGCCAAAACTGCGCAAAATATCCCCTAATCTTTATTATTTTCAGCTCATTTTAGCTATAATGAGGAATGCTGTTTTAGTGCGGTATTTATAGCGCAGCGTTAACGTGGAGGAAGAATGGATAGCAGGCCGATAGGGATATTCGACTCGGGGCTCGGCGGCTTGACGGTCGTCGGTGAGATCGTGCGCCAACTGCCGCACGAGCAGACGCTCTATTTCGGCGATACCGCGAGGTTTCCTTACGGGCCGCGTAGCGCGCGGGAGCTTCGGGGGTTTGTCTTTGAGATAATCGATTTTTTGCTCATGTATGATGTCAAGTTTATAGTGATAGCTTGCAATAGCGCGTCGGCGGCCGCGCTCGAAGCGGCCCAGCAATTCTACAGTATCCCGATTATCGGCGTCATCGAGCCGGGCGCGCGGGCGGCGGTTCAGGCGACGCGGAACCGGCGTGTGGGGGTCATAGGTACGCAGGCGACGATATCGAGCGGCTCATATATTACGTCCATGAAGACGATAGACGCCGGGGTTAAAGCCTATTCGCTCGCTTGTCCGGAACTCGCGGACTTCGTTGAGCGCGACGAGATAGCGGGCGAGAGGGTGGAAGGGGCCGTCAAATGGTATCTCGACCCCTTGGTGCGCGACGGTATCGATAGTTTGATTCTAGGATGCACGCACTACCCGCTCTTGTCGGATACGATTGCGAAAGTCGCCGGAGACGATATCACGCTAATAAGCTCGGCCGAAGAAACCGCGCGTGAACTCAAGGAATTTTTGCAGCGCAAAGACCGCTTACGTGAAGGCGGCACGAGCCCGGAGCCGAGATTCTTTTCGAGCGGGGATGAGCACGTCTTTGGTCGGCTGGGGGCGCGGTTTTTAGGCCGGGAGATAGCCCATGTCGAGCGTGTCCATCTCCCATTGAAAGCAAAGGTGAATCGCGTTGAAAAAGGATAGAATCATTTGGCTGACCAGGGGAGCTATTATCGCGGCGATGTATGTGGCGCTTACCGTGACGCCGCCGCTAAATGTCATAAGCTTCGGTACGGTCCAATTTAGGCTCTCCGAAGCCCTCAGCATTTTGGCGTTTTTTGAGCCGGCGGCGATACCGGGCCTGTTTGTCGGTTGCTTGCTGGCAAATAGTATCGGCACGCTCATGGGGACATCCCTGGGCATGCTCGACATAGTATTCGGCTCGCTTCTGACTTTGCTTTCGGCTGTGTTCGTATGGAGAATCAAGAATCCCTTGTTGGCGCTGACGGCGCCGGTGGTGCTCAATGCTTTTGGTGTTGCCGCGCTCTTGAAAATCGTCCTCGACCTTCCATATTGGCCGAGTGTTCTCTTTGTGGGAATCGGCCAGACGGTGGTAGTCTATGGTCTCGGGTATCCGCTCTTGCGGCTGGTGCTGAAGCGGCGGATTTTAATCAGGGAAGACGTATTTCGCGAAAAAATGAACCGTTAAATCGTCGATGTCGAGCATAAAATCAGCCAAACCAACATTCGGAGAAAAGATTTCGCGGATGGTCTAGACGCGAGCCTTATTTGCCAACCAGCGCTTATTGCTATAACGTGGAACCAGGTGTTGATATAAGATACTCAAGCGTCGCGGGGGTTTAAGCCGCGATATTTAATAACGAAGGAGAGACTTATGGAGCGCGCCGATGGAAGGCGACCCGACGATATTCGGGAAGTCAGTATAACCAGAAATTACTTGCCGCACGCGGAGGGCTCGGTCCTTATCGAGATGGGCAACACAAACGTCATTTGCACCGCCACAGTCGAAGATAGGGTACCGAATTGGCTGCGCGGGCAGGGTCAGGGCTGGGTTACCGCCGAATACGGCATGCTGCCGCGCTCGACCGGAATCAGGATGGTGCGCGAGGCGAGCCAGGGCCGCGTCGGGGGGCGCACCCATGAGATTCAGCGCCTAATAGGACGTTCGCTCCGCTCGGTGGTAGACTTAAAGGCGTTGCCCGAGGTGACGATTTGGATAGATTGTGATGTGGTGCGAGCCGATGGCGGCACACGGACCGCGTCGATTACCGGCGCGTTTATCGCATTATATGACGCGCTCAGATGGCTCGTCGCGAATAGGCGAGTAGCCGAGTTGCCGCTCTCTGATTTCGTATCGGCGGTAAGCGTCGGCGTCGTCGATGGTGTTCCGTTGCTCGACCTTTGTTATGAGGAGGATTGCAAGGCGCAGGTCGACATGAACGTGGTGATGACGGCTTCGGGCAAGTTCATCGAGGTTCAGGGTACCGCCGAAGAGCACCCCTTTGAGCGCTCTGAGCTGGAGCAACTTCTCAACTTGGCGGAAAAGGGAGCATCGGAGCTTATCTCCCTGCAGCGCGAGATTCTCGGAAAGGATTTGTCGGTCAATGTTGGAACTCATCATAGCAAGTAAGAACGACGGCAAAATCAGGGAAATCGTCGATATCCTCGAGTTGTCCGACGTGAAGGTCTACACGTATAAAGATTTTTCCGACTGGCCGGATGTCGAGGAGACCGGGACGACCTTTTACGATAACGCTTTGCTTAAAGCGGAGGCGCTGGTCGAGAAGTACGGGAAATCGGCGGTCTCCGATGATTCCGGTCTCGAGGTGGACGCCCTGGGGGGCGACCCCGGTGTCGACTCCGCCATATACGCGGGCGAGCATGGAAACGCCGCCAAGAACAACGAGAAGCTGCTGCGGGCGCTCGACGGCGTTCCAGAGGATGAGCGAACCGCGCGTTTTCGCTGCGTCGCCATATTGATGACGCCGGACGGTTGGAGGATTTCGACCGAAGGCACGGTCGAGGGACGGATAGGCTTTGAGCCGCGCGGTGCGCTGGGCTTCGGCTACGACCCGCTCTTTTTTCCGACAGGGGAGACGCGCACCGTCGCGGAGATGGGTCTCGACGAGAAGAACAAGATAAGCCATCGCGGGCAAGCGTTCATGAAGATGCGGGAGAAGATGGAAGAGGTTCGCGGGCACCTGAAGCGTTCATAATCCGTTTACTGCTAGGATAACGCGCAACGGCGGACGATAACCCTCAGCAACGGACAGCAACAAACAGATATTAATTACTGCACTTTCCACCGACTATGTGCTAAAATACCATCTGGCATACCTTCAGGGTATGCCGTATATTTCGGGGTGTGGCTCAGTTTGGTTAGAGCACCGGTTTTGGGAACCGGGGGTCGGAGGTTCGAATCCTCTCACCCCGACCAGAGAGTTCTTATTCGAACTCGAAGAATTAAAGATTGCATCAAAGAGGTCACTTCGGTGCCGACATCGCCGAACTCGTGCTGCTTTTGGCTTTCTTCTAATGCTTTTGTAAGCTCATGGTCAGCAAGCTCATTTTGAATATCAAGCCTATCTGAATTTCGCCGTTTTGTAACTATAATATCCGATGATTTGTTATTCATAGCCCCGCATCCCTTAAGATATTAGCTGATCGACGAACTCACGAGGCGTGATTATCTGAATTCTCTGATAGGTGCCCACTTGAAGCAAATGATTATCCCCGGAAATAATGAAGTCCGCTTTGCCTTCGACTGCACAAGCCAAAAATATATTATCTGATGGATCTTCGGTTATGATATCTAGTCTTAGCTCGCCAGGGGTTATCTGAGAGTACTTACCAAGAAGCAATAAATCCTTCTCGATCTCTTCGTCTGTTAGAGAAAAGGTCTTCTTTATCTTGGGATAATTTAAAACCTTGCTTATCTCGGCAATAATCTCATCCGAGGCAAGCAATATAAATTCGCGGTCCCGCCAAGCTTCAAGTATCTCAAAAGGTGCACCTGAGCTTGAGATGGTTCCGCTTACAAAAACATTGGTATCTATGCATGCCTTAATCATGCTTAACCTCTTCTAATTTTAGATAGCGCTGATTCAACCGCAGCCTCTACTTCTTCAGGCTTGGCGCCTTGATTCTTGGCCCTAATCTTGTCTAAAATCTCAAAATCCTTCCTTCGTTGCTGTTTAAACTCTTGAAATTCGGCGTATGAGATAATCGCAACCATTGGTTTCCCGGCACGCTCAACGATGATCTCATCGCCTCGGTAGTGTGCTTCTTCCATAAGCCGTCCGAAGTTTTTCCTGGCCGTCATAGCGTTTTCTTTTTTCTCCACCTGCATAACACCTCCTCTAGTTAATACAGTCATTATAACTGATATAGTTATATTATCAAGGATATTATTTCCAAATTATTTTTATTTACCGCCGGCTTTTTAATCTAATCGGGTTGAATTAAGTTGCCGGCGTCGCTTCGCTCCGAAAGCGGCCGGAATAAATCGGAATCGGTGGCCGAAATCGTCGGAATACGCAAGGCGTCTTATGTGGGCGCAAATAGCAATTTTGGCGTATTATACGGATTAGTATAAACATTGTTAGGCGCACAAAAGCGTCAAAGCAATCAAGGAGCATTCGCGATGAGAGATGTATCACAAAAGATGGGAATCCGAGAGGGAATGCGAGCATTCTTTGGGAATGCCCCGCAGTCCGCTCTGGATGCTATAAACCTGCCAACTCTTAACATTGCTTCTCAACTCCGAGGACAGTTCGACTATATTCATGTCTTTACTATAACTCAGGCCGAGATGGACGATCTATTCCCTAAACTCAAACGCCATCTGAAGCCAACAGGAATGCTCTGGATTTCACGGCCCAAGAACAAAAAGCTCAAGATAACAATGGCCTTGCCATCCTAAGAATTGAAAAGGGTAAGCCTGTTGATAGTAGAATCGAGATACTCACAAACTCAGAATCTGTTATCTACGATATACTAACAAATGATAATATTATTGGCTTAGGAGTAGATACATTATCTTGCTGGAGCACAGCTTCCAATAATTTCAACCGAAATCCCGCAAACTTTTCCATAATGCCGTAGTCTTCAACCAGGTTCGATCTTGCGGTTTGGAAATGCCTCGTTGTAAGCCTTAGTTTTGGCATGAGAAGGTAGGCGGCAAAAACTTCAGCTTGACGCTTCTGCAACTTATCCCAGGAATATACACCAATAGAAGAGCGGTCGGAACTGTGTGACACTACACAAATCTTCTGAATGTGCCGGCAAAACGGGTGATAATACAGAGTCTACAGTCTCTTCTAGCGATAATCGACACTTAGTGTCTTAAATTGATGCACTCGGTGATTCATTAGGAATGAGCAATTCTGCTCCAGATTTGGAATAACAATAATGAGGATCATGTGTGGCCGGTTTTCGTACAGGTCACCGTCGTCTCGACTTTTCAAAGCAATTCTGCTATCATTTCAACGCAGCTAAAAGAAGCATTTCGCACTTTCTTGAGCTGCTAAGAATTGAATAACACCTTGTCGGGGTGAGTGAAGCATCGCCCGGGGTGAGGTCGGGGAAGCAATTCCTAGCGTACATGCGGACGTAACTCAGTTGGTAGAGTCACAGCCTTCCAAGCTGTTGGTCGCGGGTTCGAATCCCGTCGTCCGCTCAAGAAAAGCGCTTTGAGCGCTGAAGATGGCCAAAGGCCTCAGCCTGGCGGCCTTTCGTAGTTTCTAATTTCAAGTATGCGCCCGTAGCTCAGCTGGATAGAGCATCGGACTTCTAATCCGAGGGTCATAGGTTCGAATCCTATCGGGCGTGCAAAATAAGCAGGGAATATAAGAAAACCACCAGGCAAATATCTGGTGGTTTTCGCTTATTTGCTAACAATTTGCTAACAACAACTAGAAAAAAAATTATTCGCTAAATATCGCGTCTTCTGCAGTGCTCGCAATCTTAGAATAAATCTCAGGCATTAGGTGCATATAGATGTCTGTTACGGTCGCGGAAGAATGGCCCACAACGCCTTGAATATCGTTTCGGTGGACTCCCTGGTTTTTCAGTAGGGTAGCGAAGCTATGGCGAAGGTCGTGAAATCTGATCTTCTTTGTTATTCCTGCAGCCTTAATTGCTTTGTGGAACTGTATCCTTGAGATGTGGGGGGCATCGTAGAGATTACCTTCTTTCTTTATCAAAAAGATGAATTCAGAGCCTTCGGGCGCACTTAATTGCAGGTTCAGCAGCGCTGCATGAAGCTTATCAGATATGCCAACTACGCGCCTGCTGGTATTAGATTTCGGAGTATCAATCACGCCCATAACAATATTTTGGCGGACATAGATAAACCTTTTTTCGAGGTCGATATCAGACCAGCGCAAGGCCAATATTTCACCACGTCGCAGGCCAGTTAGTGCAGCTATCATAAAGAACGTTTTAAAGGCTCTTGTGCCGTATCAAACAGGAGCTTAATTTCTTGTGGGGTTAATACTTCGGTTTCTTGCTTCTCTTGCCTTGGCGGTTTAACATACTCAGCAGGGTTTTGCTTTAAGTATCCATCAATGCAGGCAGTCTTCAGTATTGCCTTTAAAACGACCAGGTGATACTGGATAGAGCGTGGGGATAGTTTATGTTCTTGCTTCTGGCCTTCCTCGTGCTCTTTTGATATAAACTCCTTAATAGCTGCAGTTGTGATGTTGGTTAGCTTATAGTTGCCAAAATGGGGGATTGAGCGGGCGGGATTGCTACCGCCAACAGAAAAGCATTATAAACTGCACCCTCTTCTTGAAACCGCTATTGAAGAATTAGCAAGCAAAAGTGAAAGCAAGCAGGTTTTGGCTGCTAAGCTAATAAGGGTCATAGCTGAAGATGCTTAGCTAGGCCTAGATAGAATGGCCATCAAGAATCTCTCTTCAACTTCTTCTTCGTTTTTGCAACCGCTTATATCAATATTTGACTTTAACAAGACATTAACTGCCGATCTTACCAGTTCTGTATTGGCCAATTTTCGCCCACCGGTTATTCTAGCCTTTAGGCTCAGCGCTTCTAAGCCCTCAAACATATCTGGCGGCATGGTTATTGGTACCCGCATACAGCTACTTCTATCACTTATGGTAATCACCCCTTTGTTCCTTTGTGCTAATCTTCTATATCGGTGACTCGAATCCTTCAAGATAATGAGACTGATTGTATATATGCCAATGCATTAAGAAGTAAGCAATGTTATCCTTGAGTAAATACTTATCTGTTTTTAAAATGAGTTTATTAACAACCCAATAAAATTATGACTGAAAAACAAAAACAATTATGGGGAGCAGCAAATGTATTCGTATTTATACTTATTAAATAAGCTCTAATCTTTATAAGGATTCAATTTATGAATAATAACACAAATAACAACGCGACAAAAGAGCAGGAACGCACAGAACTGCATCGCGCTATCTGGCAGATTGCCAATGATTTGCGCGGCAGCGTCGACGGGTGGGATTTCAAACAATATGTCTTGGGAATGCTTTTTTACCGCTTCATTAGCGAAAATCTCACCAGCTACATCAATGAAGACGAACGTCGTAGCGGTAATAAAGACTTTGATTACGCCAACCTTACGGATGAGAAAGCGGAGTTTGGTCGTACCGATACGGTAAAGGAAAAAGGGTTCTATATTTTACCTAGCGAGCTTTTTGTTAATGTCCGCGCCAAGGCGCGCCACGACGCCAACCTTAACGAAACGCTGGCCGCAGTGTTTCGCAACATTGAAAATTCGGCCAAAGGTTCTGACAGTGAAGACGATCTCAAAGGCTTGTTTGATGACCTTGACGTCAACTCCAGCAAACTCGGCAATACGGTAGAAAAAAGAAACCAACAACTGGTGAAACTTTTAGAAGCAATTGGAGATCTGCGGCTGGGCAATTACTATGACAATACGATCGACGCTTTTGGCGACGCCTATGAGTTTTTGATGACCATGTACGCTTCCAACGCGGGCAAGTCCGGAGGAGAATTTTTTACCCCGCAGGAAGTAAGTGAACTGCTGGCCTGTATCGCGACCGTCGGTAAAAAGGAAGTCAACAAGGTCTATGACCCGGCTTGCGGTTCCGGTTCGCTACTTTTGAAGTTTGCCAAGATTCTCGGCAAGGAAAACGTGCGAATAGGATTCTTTGGGCAGGAGAGCAACCTGACCACCTACAACCTGTGTCGCATCAATATGTTTTTGCATGATATCAACTATAATCACTTTGATATTGCACACGGCGATACGCTTACCGACCCGAAGCATTGGGATGACGAGCCCTTTGAGGCGATAGTCTCCAATCCGCCCTATTCCATCAAATGGGATGGTGATAACAATACGCTTCTCATAAATGACCCGCGTTTTTCACCGGCGGGAGTATTGGCGCCAAAGAGCAAGGCCGACCTTGCTTTTACCATGCACATGCTCTCCTGGCTTTCCACCAGCGGCACGGCGGCAATCGTTGAATTTCCCGGAGTGCTCTATCGCGGCGGCGCGGAGCAGAAGATTCGCAAATATCTGGTAGATAATAACTACATCGATACCGTCATCCAGCTTCCGCCCGATCTTTTCTTTGGCACGACCATCGCCACCTGCATCATCGTTCTCAAAAAGAGCAAGAAGGACAATAAAACGCTGTTCATTGACGCGTCAGCCGAATTTGTGCGCGGAGGAAATAAAAACAAACTGAGCGATGAAAACCGCGAAAAGATATTAAACGCGTTTATTGAGCGCGCCGACATAGAACATTTTGCAAAGCTGGCGGATAACAAAACCATTGAAGAAAACGAATATAACATCGCGGTATCCACTTATGTGGCGCAAAAAGACACCCGCGAGGTGATTGATATCAAAAAACTAAATGCCGAAATTTCCGGCATCGTTGCCCGGCAGAATGAACTCCGCAAAGCAATTGATGAGATAGTGGCGGACCTGGAGGGAAGCCGATAATGAAAGATGTAAAGAAACCTTCAAAGAAACAGCTTGCCCGTTCTTCTGCGGCTGAATACCTCACATATATCTCGGCAGTAGGTGATAGTCGGCAAAGTATTGAACTGCGGTACGAGAATGAAAATATCTGGATGACGCAGAAAATGATGGCGGAATTGTACGGGGTGAGCGTTTCCGCTATAAATCAGCATATTAAAAAACTTTTTAATGACAGCGAGTTGAATAATTCAGTTATTAAGCGATACTTAATAACTGCCTCTGATGGTAAGAACTACGATACCGTGCATTACAATCTTCAAGCGATTATCTCTGTCGGTTTTAAAATAGAAAACGAGCGGGCGGTCCAGTTTCGTAAGTGGGCGAGGGAAATTGTTAAAGACTACACCATCAAGGGCTTCGCGATGGATGATGATCGCCTGAAACAAGGCGGGAGTATTTTATCCAAGCAATTTTTTGAGGAATTATTAACCCGTATCCGCGAGATTCGGCTTTCGGAAAGAAAATTTTATCAAAAAATTACAGATATTTATGCTACGGCGATTGATTATGATTATACAGCCGAATCCACGAAACGTTTTTTTGCTACTGTGCAAAATAAACTGCATTGGGCGATTCATGGGCAGACGGCGGCCGAGGTGATTGCAGCACGGGCAAGTGCTGATAAGGAACACATGGGATTAACTACTTGGAAAGACGCTCCAGAAGGGAAAATACAAAAATTTGATGTGTCAATCGCGAAGAATTATCTCAAAAAAATTGAGCTTGCAGGTCTGGAGCGCATCGTTTCGGCATATCTGGATATTGCTGAAGATATGGCAGTGCGAAAAATCCCTATGACGATGAGTGACTGGGAAGAGCGTCTGGACAGATTTATCGTCATGACCGATCGTGAAGTGCTTCGCGACAGCGGGAAAATATCCCATGAACTAGCCAAAGAGTTCGCAGAAAGTGAATTCGAAAAATACCGCATCACGCAGGATGGTGTTTTTGAAAGCGACTTTGACCGGTTTATCTCGTCGGATGATTTTCATGAAATGGAAAAAAGACTGGAGAGCGGAAAAAAGTCAACTAAACAAGATCCTGAATCAGGAAGATCATCATGAATAGATCATTGAATAAGGTCGAAAAACTGATCGCCGAGCTCTGCCCAGAAGGGGTGGGGTTAAAGAGTATTGGTGAAATCTGCCAAATCAATCGTGGCAGAGTCATGTCAAAAGATTACCTCAGAAATAATGTTGGCGAGTATCCGGTGTATTCATCTCAAACAGTCGACGATGGTGTTTTTGGACGCATCAATACTTACGACTATGACGGAGAATACCTGACATGGACAACTGACGGAGCAAACGCCGGTTCAATTTTCTACCGCAAGGGTAAATTTAGCATTACAAATGTTTGCGGTCTTTTGAAAGTTAAAGTTGACGGTGTAAATACGAAGTTCCTCTTATATATCTTAGCGACAGTTTCTAAAAAATACGTTAGCGCCGGAATGGGAAACCCAAAAATCATGAGTAATGCAATGGAGAAAATCAAAATTCCCATCATACCCCTTGCAACCCAAGAAGAGATTGTGAAAATTCTGGATACCTTTACAGAGCTAGAAGCAGAGCTAGAAGCAGAGCTAGAAGCAAGAAAGAAGCAATATGAATATTATCGGGATGAGTTGTTGACGTTTGGGGAGGGTGTAGAGCGGAAGACGTTGGGGGAGGTTGTTCATTATCCAAAAAATCGAATATCATTTGATAGTGTTGATAATACAAACTACGTTGGTGTTGATAATTTATTACAAAACAAACAAGGCAAAATTGAGTCAAACTATGTACCGACTTCAGGTAATTTAATTGAGTATAAAATCAATGATGTTCTTATTGGAAATATTCGACCATATCTTAAAAAAATATGGTTGTCTACTAACAACGGAGGCACAAACGGGGATGTTATTGTTATTCGAATTAATGATGAAGATAAAGAAGGATTTATTCCGAGGTTCCTATATTTTTTATTGTCTTCTGATAAATTTTTTGACTACGATATGCAATTTGCAAAAGGAGCGAAAATGCCACGTGGGGATAAAGATGCTATCTTAAAATACAATATCCCCGTTCCACCGCTCGTTGAACAAGAACGAATCGTTTCAATTCTCGACAAATTCGATGCGCTGGTTAATGATATATCAGCCGGCTTACCGGCAGAACTCAATGCACGGCGCAAACAATACGAATATTACCGGGACAAGCTGCTCACATTTAAACCGTTGGAAAAAGAACATGCCAAACAATAAAAGATACAATCTTGTAGCGGAAAATCCTCAAAGCACGGTGGTGGCCGAATACGCTGCCGAATACCGTACCGCCAAAGCGTATCAGAGTGAGGCGGAACTGGAGCGCGCTTTTATTGAGCAGTTAGAGTCACAGGCGTATGAGCATCTGTCCATCACTTCCGAAGCCGATTTGGTTCTCAATTTGCGCAAACAACTGGAGAAGCTGAACGGCTTCACTTTTTCCGATGCAGAATGGGCGTCGTTTTTTACCGGAGAGATTGCAAATCCCAACCAGAGTATTGCCGAGAAGACGACCACCATTCAGGAAGACTACATCAAAAATCTAAAACGGGATGACGGAACAGTAAAAAATATCTATCTGCTCCGCAAAGACAAGATACACGAAAACAACTTGCAGGTTATCAACCAATACTCCACCGAAGAAGGACAAAGAGCGAACCGTTACGATGTAGCGCTTCTAGTCAATGGCCTGCCGCTCGTGCATATTGAGCTGAAACGGCGTGGGGTAGCGATCCAGGAAGCGTTTAATCAGATTAACCGCTACCAGCGCGAGAGTTTTTGGGCCGGATCGGGACTCTTCGAGTATGTGCAGTTATTTGTGGTTTCCAACGGTACACACACCAAATACTACAGCAACACCACGCGCTCGGAACATATCAAAGAATCAAGTGAAGGTGCCGTCAAGAAAGGCAAACGTTCCAGCAACAGCTTTGAGTTCACGAGCTGGTGGGCGGACGCGACCAATAGACCCATTACAGACCTTGTGGATTTTACCAAAACCTTTCTCGCCAAACACGCGCTTTTAAATATTCTCACACGCTACTGCGTGTTTACCACTGAGAAACAGCTTTTGGCGATGCGGCCTTATCAGATAGTGGCAACCGAGAAAATTCTGAATAAAATCGAAATCAGCACCAACTACAAAAAACTCGGCTCCGTGGGGGCCGGCGGTTACATCTGGCACACAACCGGTTCGGGCAAGACCCTGACCAGTTTCAAAACCGCCCAACTGGCAAGTAAATTGCCCTATGTTGATAAAGTGCTTTTTGTCGTTGACCGTAAAGACCTTGATTACCAGACCATGCGCGAATACGACAAGTTTGCAAAAGGCGCGGCCAACAGCAATACAAGTACGGCGATATTAAAACGTCAGCTCGAAGACCCCAACGCGCGCATTATTATCACAACAATTCAAAAACTCGACCGGTTCATCGGACGGAATAAAGGACATACGATTTTTGACGGCCATATCGTGCTTATATTTGATGAATGCCACCGCTCGCAATTCGGCGATATGCACACCGCCATTACCAAAGCGTTTAAAAACTACCATCTTTTCGGCTTTACCGGAACACCGATCTTTGCTGTGAATGCCCCTTCAGGAGGCCGTCCTGATTTTAAGACCACCGAGCAGGCTTTTGGCGATAAATTGCACACATACACCATCGTGGACGCCATTGCCGACAAGAATGTTTTACCTTTCAAAGTGGATTATGTTTCCACCGTGCGCGAAGCCGAGGACATCGAAGACAAGAAAGTGCGCGACATCGACCGGGAAGCAGTGCTTGCGGCGCCGAAGCGATTAGAAAATATCGTGCGGTATATCATGGAACACTTTAATCAGAAGACGAAACGGAATTACAGATCTTTTACCCATAGTGTTACTACAAATATTGAGGAGATTGTGACGGCAAAAGATAGATCCAAAGTTGAAAGGATTATGGAGAAAATCCGATTATCGGGCTTTAACTCTATTTTCGCCGTTTCGTCCATCGATGTGGCAAAAAAATACTATACTGAATTCACAAAACAGTTAGCAGACGTGCCAAGCGATAAAAAACTCAAAATAGCGCTTATTTACAGCTTTGGCGTAAACGATGAAGAAATCGACGGCGTCATAGACGAAAACTCCGAAGATACCAGCGGGTTGGACAAAAGTTCAAGGGATTTTCTCGAAAATGCCATCAAAGACTACAACGCCATGTTTGGGACTTCGTATGACACCTCTTCCGATAAATTTCAGAATTACTATAAAGATGTCAGCGAACGGGTGAAAAACCGTGAGGTTGATATTCTGCTGGTAGTCAATATGTTTCTGACGGGCTTTGACGCGACGACGCTCAATACCTTGTGGGTGGACAAAAATCTGCGTTTACATGGTTTGTTGCAGGCATATTCTCGCACCAATCGTATCTTAAACACCGTCAAGACATTCGGAAACATTGTTTGCTTCCGTAATCTGGAAAAAGCGACCAATGAATCCATTGCCCTCTTTGGCGATAAAGAAGCCAGCGGGATTGTGCTTTTAAAATCGTATGACGAGTATTACAACGGCTACAAAGACGGCGACAAAGAAGTTCGCGGCTATGCCAGTCTGGTTCAAGAGCTGTTGGATAAATTTCCAGTTGGCGAGCGGATTATTGGGGAACAAAATCAAAAGGATTTCATCAGGCTCTATAGCGCGATTTTGCGGGTGAGAAATATCCTGGTTGCATTTGATGAATTTGCCGGTAATGAAATTTTAACCGAGCGGGACATTCAGGATTATCACAGCGCCTACATCGACCTCTATAATGAATTTCGCAAGGCAGGTGAAGGCGAAAAGGAAAATATCATCGATGATATCGTGTTTGAAATGGAGCTCATTAAACAAATTGAGATCAATATTGATTATATTTTAGCGCTTGTTAAAAAGTACCACGAGGACCACATCAAGAACCGCGAACTGCTTGTTGACATTAACAAGGCAATCGACTCAAGCGTTGAACTGCGCAACAAAAAAGACCTTATCAACCAGTTTATCGCTTCGCTTGATATCCATTCGGTCGTGGATGAAGACTGGCAGAAGTATGTGGAGAAGAAAAAGATTGAAGAACTGGAAGAGATTATTAAGCACGAAAACCTTGACCACGACGAAACCTATAAATTTGTGCGAAACGCGTTTCGTAACGGCAGTGTTGAAACCACAGGAACCGCTTTAGCGAAAGCTTTGCCGCCGGTGTCACGCTTTTCTCCCGGAGGAGAGCGTTCCAAAAAGCGCGAGAGCGTTTTGGGCAAATTGACACGCTTCTTTGAACGGTTCTTTGATATTTCCGGAGGGCGTTTGTAACAATATACAAAAGCAAAGAATTGATGTGACGCGATATTTTCATTGGAATAGCCTCAAGCCTTGCCAAATTGATAATGTGGATGATGTTGAGAAATCATTTAGTGAGTTTTGGGCAAGTGCGCGCTCAGAGACTTTAACCGATCTTCGACAGTAAATAGGCATTTTTACCCTACCTAAAATCTAAAGCACCAGCTCAGCCGTCTGCAGAGTGCCAGAAACGCTGAAAAAGCGTAGGCACACGTTTACCAGTTATTACCTTGACTATTAAGGTATGCTTGCCCTACCATATAGGCATGTATTTAAGAACTATCAGCCGCAAGAACAAAGACGGCTCAGTTGTGCGCTATCTTCAGCTCGCACATAACGAGAGAAACGAAAAAGGCCAAGCCCAGGCCAATGTGGTCTACTCTTTCGGCAGAGAAGATAAGCTTGACCGGGATGCCCTCGCGCGTCTAGTAAAAAGCATCTCCAGGTTTTTAGAGCCCGGTGTAGCCCTTGAGGCAGGCGCAGCCCCGGATATCTCATTTATCTCGTCAAAGCCATATGGGACGGCCTATCTAATGGATACACTCTGGGAGCGAGTAGGTATCGCATCAGCCATAGGCGAGCTTCTCAAAAACAGGCGCTTTGATACCGATGTCGAGCGCACCCTCTTTGCTCTCGTCGCCAACCGGGCAATTAACCCGCTTGTCGAAGCTCTCAGCCGTCTCCTGGATAAAAGACGACGTGGTGATTGAGAACATATCAGAGGCAACCGACGACCACGCCTACCGCGCAATGGATTTTTTGCTCGAAGCCGACGAGGCCATACAAAAGCAAGTCTTCTTCTCTGTCGCCAACTTGCTTAACTTAGAAGTCGATCTGCTCTTTTTCGACACCACCTCCACTTACTTCGAGGCGGGCGAAGACGAGTTTCGAAAATACGGCAATACAAAAGACCACCGAGAGGATAGTCCCCAGGTAGTGGTGGGCCTTGCGGTAACACGTGAGGGGATCCCGGTTCGCTCCTGGACGTTTCAGGGAAACACCGCCGATATGTCCCTCGTCGAGCGGATTAAGGATGATCTTCGGGACTGGAAACTGGGCAGGGTCATCATGGTGGTGGATAGAGGCTTTACCTCAGAGGAAAACTTGCGCTACATGCAACGAGCAGGCGGCGGCTACATCGCCGGGGAAAAACTTCGATCGGGGAGCCCGTTAGCGGAAGAAGCCCTCTCGCGGGCCGGTAGATTCAGGCAGGTAAAAGACAACCTCAAGGTAAAAGAGATCGTGGTCGGAAATGGAGAGCGGCGAAAGCGCTATATACTCTGCTACAACCCGGCTGAAGCTAAAAAGGACAAAGAGATGCGCGAGCACACCATCTCACGGTTAAAGAACGAGCTTGCCAACATCAAACAGCTCAAAGGAGCCCCGCACAAAAAAGCGGCGTGCGAGCTACGCAGCAACAAAAGCATGGGGCGGTACCTTAAACAAAAAGCAGACGGCACGCTCTCAATCAACAAGGCCAAGATAAAGGCCGAAGAACGACTCGACGGCAAGTTCCTGCTTTCAACCTCAGATGACACGCTCTCTTCCGAAGACACAAGCCCTTGGCTACAGGCAACTCTTAGAAGTCGAGCGGGGGTTTAAGGATCTAAAACACACCCTTGAGCTTCGCCCCGTTCATCATAGAAAAGAGGACCGTATACGTGCGCACGTTACCTTATACTTCTTAGCTCTGCTTATCATTCGCATAGCTGAAATCAAAACAAAGAAGACCTGGAGAACAATCAAAACAGAACTAAACCGTTTGCACCTTGGCGAGTTTTCCGGCCCTGCGGGCAGAGTTCTGCAGCGAACAGAGACGACGCCGCTGCAAAAAGCGATATTTGCCGATCTAAAGATCAAAGAGCCGCCGAAGTTCTTCGAGATAACCCCGTAGGCACTACACGCATTTTAGCCACCCTCTATCCTTGCTGGATAACGCCCTGTTTGGGGCCGCGTTTGTCTACTGACTGTCGAAGTTCGGTGTATAAGTGGCAAACAAACCTAAGCATTTAAGGCATATTATCTGCAGGCCGATCATTTAATATAAGCGAATGTTGCTTTTTTCGGCTCGATATGGGTATATTTTTATTGCGGCACGATACGGGCTGCTTGGACACTAAATTGCCCCACTCTAAACACAGCAGGCAAATCAGAACAGCGTTAATGTAACAACTCAAGAATATCAAGGAAGCTAATACATAGACCCCGTATCAAGTAGTTAGAATGGGAGGTAGGCTTAGTGAGTGATGAAAAATATATGCACTCACCAATTGTAGAGGCCGTATGTGAGTTTCAGTTTGAACCTGATTCTCCCTGGGACTCTGTAATGCCGGGTCTTATATACGGGGAAGTCAAAGATGATTTTTCAAAACGTCAACAAGCAAAGGGCTTTGCTTTGGGTTTTACGATTGCCCCAGAAGAGGTGAGACAGCAGGTTCAACAAATCGATAGAATACAGTTTCTGTCCGAAGATGAGAAATCTTTAATTCAGGTTGGCCCGCAAGCTCTCTCTGTTCATAAGCTTGCTCCGTATAAATCTTGGGAGGATTTCCTGCCATTAATTGAGAAAGGTCTCACGGCTTACCGAAATATAGTAAATCCAAAGCAAATCCACCGAATAGGCCTCAGGTATATTAATCGCATTGAGTTCGAATCCGAACAAGTTAATCTTGAACAGTATTTTGAGTTTCGCCCGTTTATTGGAGATAAGGTGCAGGAAAAAATGCCTCAAGGGTATGGGCCTTTTATAACCGGTGTGCAAATACCGTATGAAGATGCGAGAGACGTCTTAAAGCTTGAATTAGTGAATGCTACACCTGAAACATCTACTAAAAGTAGCGCGATATTGCTCGATCTTGATTATTTTCTTATAAAGCCAAGAGAAGTTGGCTTCGAGGCTGTTAATGATTGGGTTAATAATGCACATGATCGTATTGAAGATATTTTTAAGGCAAGCATAAGCGAAGAGCTTAAGCAAAGGTTTAGAGGAGAGGCGTAATGTCAACCGCATCGACTGTCTTAGCATATACAGGCAAAATTCAGCCAAATTTGCGGCATACTTCAGTCACTTCAATACTCAAAAAGGCTTTAGATTGGCTAGCACCAGAAGAACAGCCAGCGTCTGGAGTCATCATATGCTTAGAGGAGAGCATGCCTGTCTCTGCATCTGCTGTGCAGGGGCTTAAGAAAGTCATGGAATGGAAGGATATAGGAACAACAACAGCTCGTATCTCTCAGCAAGAGAAGTTATTGCTCGAAAAAATGTATGACCTTAGGGGCGGCACTGAGGTTATGGGCTTAATAGAGAAACAACCGTTTCTTTCTACGTTGCTAATTGATGCTTACAGAAAGGTTTTGAGCTACTTTCCGGAGGCACACCGTTATCTTGATGTTATAAGAGACCCAGAATCACCTGAAGGTAGCAGGCTGGCGCTATACATTGCAACAACCCTTGCACCTGAAGAAGCTGTGGAGCGACTTGAGCAATTTGATGAGGATTGGTGGCTAGATACAATAGATAATACGCGAGGAAAACTAATCATTGATGTGGAGGTATAATGGCTTTTAATTGGTCAGAATACCTAGCTTTAGCCCAGGAACTCCCTAAGAAATCATCAAGCTCCGGAAATATGGAAGCAAAATTGCGATCAGCGATCAGTCGGGCATACTATGCAGCTTACTGTAAGTCTCGCAACCACATGCAGCATAAAGACATGAAATCCTTTCCGTCTTACAAAGTAAACAAACATGATTTTGTTAAGCAGCACTTCTTAAACGATACAGATAAAGCTAGAAAATCCATAGGAGCAAATTTAGATCGATTAAGAGAAGAACGGAATAAAGCTGACTACGATAACAGCTTTAAAGGCAACTTGCTTAATACGACCCAAAAATCGATAAGCCAGACTCAAAAGCTGTTTTCAAAGTTAAGCAGCTTATAAGGTTGAATATAAGCAGAGCCGCTCAAGGCATAGTTTCGCCATTGAGCAACTTCTAACATAGAAGGCAAAATACACATACGATAAGCGTAAGGGTAAGAATTCCTGTGTCGGCAATTAAAGCCTGTCTAGATCACAAGTGTCCATTTTTGCTAACATTTTGCTAACAGCACTGACAAACAAGCATGGATAAGCACGGACACTAAGTAATAACTACGGCTATTTACCTGCTTAAATGCAAATGACTAACAACGGATATTCAGAGAAAAGAATGGTTTACCAGGGATAATGCAAAGATTAGAACTTCTAATCCGAGGGTCATAGGTTCGAATCCTATCGGGCGTGCAGTATAAGAACCCTAATCGCGAGCATAAAAAAGACCGCGCCCAGGGTCGCAGTCTTATCTGTCGCAAGGTGTGTCCGTGACTATTACCTGCTCAGAGCGCCGACAAACAGCGCGATGATGCCGATTACCAGGAGTATTGCCAATAAGAACAGCGCGATGAGCGGGATGAAAAAAGTCCAGACCGCTCGGGCCGTCGAGAAATTGTAATTCTCGCGGACGCCTATTATCGTCAACACTATGGTCCAGATGGTAAAGGGCAGCGAGATGAGTCCGTAGAGCGATATGCCGATGCCCATTACATAGTCGAGCAGGCTAAACGGAGTCGAGATGATCATCGGGAAGCTTGCGAAACCGACCGCGCTGACGAGTCCCGGAAATTCACCTTTTCCTTTGAGCAATGATGCGATGAGATGGAGTATTCCGGCATAGACGACCAACCACAACAAGCTGAAAAACGGGGTTCCGACGATGGTAAAGACTATGATGGAACGCGGGCTGAACATGGGCAGACCGCTTATCTCCGGTATTTGTTCAAACGAGTTAAGTGAACCCGGTATTGAAGCGAACGCCCCGATCCAGGCTACCGCGACATATATAAGTATGCCGGCGGCGACGAGCTTGTGTTTGGCGACGTAGCGCAGAGTCTCGACCGGGTTGGCGATTACGCCGTAGAGCAGCTCGGTCGTCGTGCGCTTTTCGGGTTTCTCATGCGGCTCTTCAATTATGGGATGGTCGAGCCGCTCAGGGGTCGCATGGTCTCCGGTGCCGGCTTGTTCTTCGCTTTGGCCCGGCTCAGCTCGAGGTTCTTGAGGCTCGATGAACCGCCCCTCGGCTCTCATCGTGTCGCCTTCGCCGCTCTCCAAGCGTTGCTCTCCATCGTTTTTACCGTGGTCGTTGTCCTTATCCAAGGCTACAGTCCTCCATTGTGCTTATATTGTGGTGTTCCGTAATTCGCGCGCAGGTGCTCCAGCATCATCAAGTCGCTTCCCAACACTTTTAGCTTGATAAGGTCGCGAATGTATAAGCCCGGGGCTGCGAAGACCTCCTCGAATAAGCCGGGCGCTCTATACTCTTCGACGATGGGGTCTTCGATTTTGGCGAGTTTTGCCGCCGTGTCGATGGCGGTGTCGTATCCGCCTAAAACATCGACTAGGCCGAGCTTCTTCGCCGTCGTGGCGGGGAAGAGTTCACCGGTAGCCAGCTCTTCTACCTTTTCTCGCTTGAGCTTACGTCCCTTCGCCACATCGTCGACGAACTGGTTATATACCTCGTCGGAGAGCGCTTGGTACTTTACTTCTTCCTCGGGCGTGAGTGTTCTCTGGAACATGTCTTTGTGCTTGCCCGACTTTATCGTCTGCAGTTTGATGCCGAGTTTGTCCAGGAGACCGGATAAATCGGGTATCTGCGAGATGACGCCGATGCTCCCGACCAAGCTTCCTCGTTTGGCGACTATCTTGTCGGCTTGCGAAGAAATATAGTACGCGCCCGAGGCGACCGTGTCGCCCGCAAATACGACCACCGGTTTCTCGCTCTCATCGACCATCTCGGCAATCTCTTGCGAGGCGCCGACCGCGCCGCCGCCGCTGTCTATCTTAAATATGATGGCGCCTACGGCAGGATTATCGTTGGCCGCCTCTAAGCGGTCTCTTACGAACTTCGGTGTGATACCGCCCCCCGCCGAAAGGAGCGACGCATCCTGGCCCTCGGCTATGGTCCCGCTCAAGCTGATAAACGCGATGACGTCGCCGTCTCCGCCGCGAACCTTGTCAATGCCACTGACGGCTATTGCGATGATGGCGACGAGCGAGACGGCAACGACGGCGACGATGCCCGATATTACGATGGTACTCTTTTTCACGAAAATCCTCCTCGTATGCTCTCTTGCGAAGTGGCAGATGTTTGACTCGACTTCTCTATGAATTGACTGTACCCAAAGCTTAAGATAGCTATCGTACGTAGTTCGTTGTGGCGCGCGCAAAATCCTCTTAGGCTCGAGACGTTTTACGACAATCACTCAGCTTATCGTCGCATTCGATGTCATCGCTTTGACGTCAAATGCTCGATATCCCCGCGCGATATAGGTCTTGGCGGGCATAGGTCTGCGCTGTCAGCGTCTGCCGGTCTCCACAAGGGCCGATACACGGCAATGAAAAGCGGTAAACCTTGAATAATCAACAAAATAGTTTTAAAATAAGATGGTTGCCGTCGTTTAGTGCGGCAAAACATGGTGATCGTAGCTCAATTGGTTAGAGCGTCGGACTGTGGCTCCGAAGGCTGTGGGTTCAAGTCCCATCGGTCACCCAGGAAAAAAGTCGCCCCCTAGGGGCTATTTTTTCTAGAGAGTCGATTCTCTCGCGGGCTCTCTAGGGATAGAGGGAATAGACGGGCACTTAGCTCAATTGGCAGAGCAGCGGACTCTTAATCCGGAGGTTACAGGTTCGATTCCTGTAGTGCCCACGTAAATACCGCCTTCATCGGCGGTATTCTCGACGAAACATGTTTCCGCTTCGAAGAGCCGGTTTAGGTCGTTCGGAGACCGGCACCGGGAATGCGAGGGTGGCGGAATTGGCAGACGCGCTAGACTTAGGATCTAGTGGGGCAACCTGTGGGGGTTCGAGTCCCCCCTCTCGCACAGATAGCCGGCGACGGCGGTATCGCATAAGGGCATGGGTTTTAGCATTGGTCGGAGTTTATCTAGCGCAAGCTCGGGCCGACAGCCAACAGCTATTATTCGTGTTCTTTCGTTTCATTCGGGCATAAAGAGTGATAGTAGTATAATGATAGACGTTACGTCTAAATGGGAGGCTAATCTTGAAGACTGAAATCGAGAAGTTGGAAGAGAAGAACACGGTACTTCTGACAGTGGAAGTATCGGTGGATACGTTTGGGCGGGCGATCGATGAGGCATATAAAAAGATATCGAACCAGGTAGTGATTGCGGGCTTCAGAAAGGGCAAGATACCTAAGACCATCATCGACAGCAGGGTAGGCAGGGAGTCGGTGCGGGAAGAAGCGCTCCAGTCGGCTTTGCCCAAGTACTATGTAGAGGCGCTCCGGGAGACAGGCTTGGATCCGGTAGACCAACCCGATGTGGATATCGTCCAAGTCGGAGATGACGTGCCGTTGAAGTTTACGGCTAAGGTAAAAATCAAGCCCGAGGTAGCGCTCGGAGACTATAAAGGCATTGAGGTTATCAAGCCGGCGATAGAGGCCGGCAAAGAAGAGGTCGATGAGCAACTCGACGCTCTTAGGAATAACTTCGCGAACCTGGAGCCGATTGAAGACAGGGCCGTGCAAAACGGAGACTACGCGCTCATAAATTTTGAGGGCTTTATCGATGGCGAGCCCTTTGACGGCGGCTCGGCCGAGGACTATCTATTGGAGATAGGCTCGGGAACCTTCATACCCGGCTTCGAAGAGCGGATTGTCGGTGTGAAAAAAGGCGAAGCCAAAGATGTGACCGTGACCTTTCCTAACGACTACGGTAGCGAACAGCTCGCGGGGAAAGAAGCGGTCTTCAAAATTCTCCTGAAAGAGATAAAGGAAAAGAAGCTCCAAGACCTCGATGATGACTTCGCAAAACAGGTCGGTTTCGATACGCTCGACGAATTGAAATCCGATATCGAAAAGAAGATTAGTGAGGTAAAGGCGAAGAACGTCGATGCCGAAGTAAGAGGAAGCGCGGTTGACAAAGTGACGGAGGCCGCCGAAGTCGAACTCCACGACGTCATGGTCGAGCAAGAACTCGACGTCATGGTCGAGGATTTCGGAGAAGAGGTAAAAAGGCAGGGCGTCGAACTCAACCAGTATCTGAAAATGGTCAACTCAAGCATCGAGGAGCTGCGAGCGGAATGGAACGAGCGAGCGCATCATAGGGTAAAAAGCCGTCTTGTTTTGGAAGCTATCGCCACGCAAGAGAAGATCGATGCCGGCGTCGAAGAGGTCGATAATGAAATGAAGAAAGTCGCGACAGCGACCGGGCGCGATTTTGAAGAGGTAAAACAGATATTCACGATGCAAGGCAATATGGGAGCACTCGCCACTAGAATAAAGCTCGCCAAGACCATCGATTGGCTGGTCGGACAAGCGAAGATAAAGACCGGCGAAGAACCGGAAGTTGAAGAAAAAGAGGATAAGAAGGCGACGGAGAGGAATACGAAGGCAGAGACTTCGACGAAGGTTTCGGAAGCGACCGAGGAAGAGAAGGGGACGGATTAATGAGCGAGATCATCACGAACCAGTTAATACCCATGGTTGTCGAACAGACGGCCAGAGGTGAAAGGGCTTACGATATCTACTCAAGATTGTTGACGGAGAGAATTATCTTTTTAGGTACTCCCGTCGATGACAATGTCGCCAACTTGGTAATCGCCCAGCTCCTTCATTTGGAGTCGGACGACCCCGAGAAGGATATCAGTATTTACATCAATAGCCCGGGCGGGGTTGTTACCGCCGCCCTGGCGATGTATGATACAATGCAATATATAAAGCCGGACGTATCAACTATCTGTATAGGTCAGGCAGCTAGCGCCGCGGCGCTTCTCTTGGCGGCGGGGGCGCCCAATAAAAGGTATGCTCTTACGAACGCCAGGATATTGATTCATCAGCCGCACGGTGGCGCGACCGGTCAAGCGGTCGATATCGAGATTCAGGCAAGAGAGATTTTGCGGACGCGAACGGTCCTCGACGAGATACTCGCTTCTCACACCGGGCAAACAGTGGAGAGGGTGCACAGCGACACGGACAGGGACTATATCATGACCGCAGCGGAAGCGAAAGATTACGGCATTGTTGACGAAGTCGTAACGCAACGCAAGAAGTAAGGGAGGTAGCAATGGCCAAATTCAGCGAGAACGAGCAGTTAAAATGCTCGTTTTGCGGAAAAAGCCAGCGCCAGGTCAAGAAACTCATCGCGGGTCCCGGTGTGTATATCTGTGATGAATGCATAGACCTGTGCAACGAAATAATCGAAGAAGAACTGACGGAAGAGGTCGAATTCAAGCTGGAGGATCTCCCGAAACCAACGGAGATTTATGGCGCTCTCAACGACTACGTCATAGGCCAAGAGGTAGCAAAGAGAATTCTAGCGGTAGCCGTTTATAACCACTACAAACGCATTCAGGTCGGCCCGCAAGGCGACGACGATGTCGAGCTTCAAAAGAGCAATATTCTACTTCTTGGGCCGACCGGTTCAGGAAAGACCCTTTTGGCTCAGACATTGGCCAGAACGCTTAATGTACCGTTCGCCATCGCGGATGCGACGGCGCTAACGGAGGCCGGGTATGTCGGCGAAGATGTGGAGAACATCTTGCTCAAGCTCATCCAGGCCGCCGATTACGACGTAAAAAGGGCTGAGACGGGCATTATCTATATCGACGAAATCGATAAAGTCGCTCGCAAGAGTGAAAACCCGTCGATAACCAGGGATGTTTCAGGCGAGGGAGTACAGCAGGCGCTCCTCAAGATTCTTGAAGGAACCGAAGCCAGCGTACCGCCGCAGGGTGGACGCAAGCACCCGCACCAGGAGTTCATCCAAATCGATACGACAAATATTCTGTTTATCGTCGGCGGCGCTTTCGCGGGTCTCGACAAGATAATCCAGAACCGCATAGGCAAGAAGGGCTTGGGCTTCGGCGCCGAGCTTAGACGCGAAGACGAGAAAGGCGCGATTTCGGTCGTCGGCGAGGTACTGCCGGAAGACCTGTTAAGGTTTGGCATGATACCGGAGTTTATCGGAAGGTTGCCGGTAATCGCAACAGTCAGCCAGCTTAGCGAGGAAGACCTTATCAAGATACTCGTCGAGCCGAAGAACGCCCTTATCAAACAGTATAAGAAGTTCTTCGAGTACGACGGAGTCGAGCTGGTATTTACCGAGGGTTCGCTCGGGGCTATAGCACAGAAGGCTATCGTGCGAGGGACGGGCGCCCGGGGCTTAAGGGCGATACTCGAGCACGTACTCCTCGATGTGATGTACGAGTTACCGTCGCGCACCAATATTAAGAAGTGCGTCATAACCAAAGAGGTAATCGAACAGAATATCGAGCCGACCATTCTTACCGAGGGCATGGAAGACGTGGGCTTTCCGGAAGATGAAACCGAAGTCTCAGCTTAAAGAAGTGTAGCGCTTATAATAAAGGCAGCTTACCGCAAGCTGCCTTTATTTATAGGGTGATACTCCCGCATAGTCAAACGCCTTTGTCGGTATATATAACTATGGACAATTATGAATTGGTGCTAAGTAAACTCATAGAGCGGCTCGCTAAATTCAATTACGCGATCGTCGGCGACCGGACGGGCGCGGAGTTCGACTTGGAGACCGAATCGCTTAAGGTGCGATTTCTGGGACAGGATTATTGTGTTACCAAAACCGATTGCAAACCGCTCGGCGGTTACGTCGACGACACCAAAGATATAATTCTTATAATAGATTATTTGCTCTCATTTGGAAGTCTCGACGCCGGTGATGATTGGATAGACTTCAGGGATTTACCGGGGGCGATGCCGTATGATGGGGCGTTCAGGGCCAATGTCGAGATGGTTTTGGAGAAGAACGCCTCCCATATCATCGAGCGCAAAGACGGGCTGACCGGTAAATTCGACGGGTACGACGCGGTCGGCTTCTCAAATGCCGATTTTGCCGTTGTCTTTCAGGTCTTTCCGCGGGTCGATTGCCTCGTTTTATTATGCGCCGGCGACGACGAGATAGGCGCGGGCGCCAAGCTTTTGTTCTCTTCGAAAGCGCAACACTACCTCACGACGGAGAGCCTCGCGGCGATAGGCGAGACGCTGACCAGAAGAATTTCCGGCCGCGTTTCATAGGTAAGCGCATTAATCACGGGAGGCATTTTTTACAAGCGCCGCGACATTTGCGGTCACCCCATTTACCCGCTTACGCACTCCCATGCCCTGTGGTATTATGTTAAAATGGCTCAGTCCGAGTCCTGACCTCTATTTCTATGAAAAGGGAGACGTAAGTTGGAGGAAACCCTGCCTAAAGTTTATAATCCTCATGAAGTCGAAGCCAAGTGGTATGATATTTGGGTCGAGCGGGGCTATTTTCGCGCCCAGGTCGATCTCGGTAAGAAGCCTTACTCAATCGTAATCCCGCCGCCGAACGTTACCGGCTCGCTCCATATGGGCCATGCTCTCAACAATACCCTGCAGGATATCGCGATCCGCAAGCACCGGATGGAAGGGGACTCGACGCTCTGGCTCCCCGGTACCGACCATGCCGGTATCGCCACCCAGAACGTGGTCGAGCGACAGCTCGCGCAAGAAGGGCTGACCCGCCACGACGTCGGCCGCGACGATTTCATCAGGCGCACCTGGGAGTGGAGGGACCGGTACGGCGGCCGCATTATCAACCAACTCAAACGTCTCGGCGCCTCTTGCGATTGGTCGCGCGAGCGCTTCACTATGGACGAGGGCTACTCGAAAGCGGTCCGCCGCGACTTTGTCCAGCTCTATAGCGAGGGACTCATCTATAGAGACAACTACATCATCAACTGGTGTCCCCGCGATTTGACCGCGCTCTCCGATATCGAGGTAGAGCACGCCGAGGAAGAGGGCAATTTCTACTACGTCAAATATATGCTCAAGGGAACGCCCGATTTCATAACCGTCGCGACGACGAGGCCCGAGACCATTCTCGGCGACACCGCGGTCGCCGTACACCCGGAAGACGCCCGCTACCAAGACTTTGTCGGCCTAACGGTCGTTGTCCCCGTAGTCGGCCGCGAGATTCCGGTCATTGCGGACGATCATGTCAATCCCGAGGTCGGGACAGGTGCGTTAAAGGTGACACCCGCGCACGACCCGCACGATTTCGAGATAGGTAATCGCCATGGCATAGAGCGGATTAGCGTATTTACGCCCGACGGCATGATCAACGAGGAAGCGGGCAAATACGAGGGTATGAGCCGCGAGGAGTGCCGCGAAGCCATCCTCGAGGATATAGAAAAAGCCGGCCTTTTAGTCAAAGTCGAGCCGATGACGCACTCGGTCGGCCACTGCTACCGGTGCGATACCACAATCGAGCCGTACCTCTCGACGCAGTGGTTTATGAAGATGAAGCCGCTCGCCGAGCCCGCTATTGCGGCGGTAAAAGAGGGACGGGTCAAATTTGTCCCGGCGCAGTGGGAGAAGATCTACTTCGACTGGATGTACAATATCCGCGACTGGTGTATCTCGCGCCAGATTTGGTGGGGCCATCAGATACCGGCCTGGTACTGCGGCGATTGCGACGAGATAGTCGTCGCCGAGGAGACCCCGGCGGCGTGTACGAAGTGCGGCGGCGCTAATCTCGTCCAGGATACCGATGTCCTCGATACCTGGTTCAGCTCGGCGCTCTGGCCGTTCGCGACCCTGGGGTGGCCCCGGGAGACCGAGGAGCTTAAGTATTTCTATCCGACCAGTCTTCTGGTCACCAGCCACGACATCATTTTTTTCTGGGTCGCCAGGATGATGATGATGGGGCTTCATTTTATGCGCGACATACCCTTTGACGACGTCTATATCCACGCGCTCGTCCGCGACGAGCAAGGACGCAAAATGAGCAAGTCGCGCGGGAACGTCATCGACCCGCTCGACGTCATCGACGAGTTCGGTACCGACGCGCTTCGCTTTACGCTGTCGAGCATGGCGACGCCGGGCCGGGATATCTTTCTTTCGCGCGAGCGTATCGAGGGCAACCGGAACTTCGCGAACAAACTTTGGAACGCGTCGCGGTTCGTCCTAATGAACCTGGAGGGTTTCGAGAGAATCGTCGTTAAGGAAGAGGAGTTTACCCTCGCCGACCGCTGGATATTCTCGCGGATGAACAATGTGGTAAGCCGGGTCGAAGACGCCTTGCGCGTCTACAATGTCGCGGAAGCCAGCCGGCTTATCTATGACTTTTTCTGGAGTGATTATGCCGACTGGTACATAGAGCTGGCGAAGCCGAGGCTCTACCAGAAGGATGACCCGCGCCGGCGTCTCGTCGCGCAGAACCTGCTCGTTGAGATTGTGGATGTGACGCTCAGGCTGCTCCACCCGTTTATGCCTTTTATCACGGAAGAGATTTGGCGGAAGTTTCCCGGCGCCGGCGAGAGCATCGTCATCGCGCCGTGGCCGAGATCGGATGCATCGCGCATCGACATGGGAGCCGAGAGCCAGATGGATGTTGTTCAGAGCGTGACATCTTCGATTCGCGCCATCAAGTCGGTCCTCGGTATCGCGTTGACCAAGCCGGTGACGGCGATGCTCAAAACCGCCGATGCCGACAAGCAAGCGATACTAGAAAAAGACGCGTCTTATATTAAAGAATTGGCCTGGGTCGAGGAGTTGATAATCGCCCCCGATATCGCCAAGCCGGAGCACGCAGCGGTCGATGTCGAGCAGGGAATCGAGATATTCATACCGCTTGCCGGGCTCGTCGATATCGAAGAGGAAAAAAAGCGCCTCGGCAAAGAGCTTGCCAAGACGCAGGCCGATGCCGAGAAGTCGCGCAAGAAGCTCTCGAACCCGCAGTTCATGGAGAAAGCCGCGCCCGAGGTCGTCGAGAAGGAAAAAGCCAAGCTCAACGAGTTCGACGAGAAGATTCATAAGCTTACGAAACAATTGGAGAGTTTGTAGGAGAGCGCGATGAACTTCGCTGAAGCTATCAGCTACATAGAGGGCGCGCTCAAGTTCGGCATCAACCCGGGCTTGGAGAAGATCGGGGCGATTTGCGAGCGGCTCGATAATCCGCAGCTCAAATACCCGACGATTCAGATTACGGGCACCAACGGCAAGACGTCGACGACCTGGATGGCGCGTACCTTGCTTACGACATCGGGCTTGCGCACGGGGTGTTACACATCACCGCACCTCCATACTTACCGCGAACGCATCACCGTCGACGGCGAATTCATCACCGAAGAGGATTTCGCGCGGGCGCTAAACGACATAATGCCGGCGGTTGAGAAGGTCCGGGCCGAATACGGAGAGCTTACCGAGTTCGAAATTCTCACCGCGATGGCCTTTTACCACTTTGCGGTGAGCGGTGTCGAGGTAGCGGTCTTCGAAGTAGGTCTCGGCGGACGCTGGGACGCGACGAGTATGGTGCAACCGAAAGTGGCGGCGATAACGAGTATCGCGCTCGACCACACCGACAGGCTGGGAGAGACCTTCGAGGAGATAGCGTGGGACAAAGCGCACATCATAAAGAGGGGAAGCATAGCCGTCATAGGGGAGACCCCGCCGGGAGCGTTCGAAAAAATCAAAGAGCGCTGTGAAGCGCAGGATGTCCCTATGATACTGCGCGGGAGAGATTTTTCGCCTCACGGTATCTCGATTCTAAAGAACGAAGGGTCGAGCTTTTCTATCGAGGGGATTTTCGGGACTTACGACGACCTCCGGTTGCCGGTCTTCGGTGACTATCAGGTAATCAACTTCACAACGGCCGTCGCGATTGTCGAGACCTTTACCGGCCACAGAATCGAAGACGACACCCTCCGTCGCAGCCTTGCAGCGGTAACATGCCCGGGGCGTTTCGAACTCGTTTCTTCAAACCCGGCGGTCGTCCTCGACGGGGCGCACAATCCCGATGGTATGGCGATGCTCGTAGCCGGGCTTCCCAAGGCGTTCGATTACGATAGATTGCTGGTCGTGCTGGCCGTCTCGAATGACAAGGATATCGAGCAGATGCTTCAGACCCTCGGCGCGAACGCCTCGATGCTAATTCTGACCCAGAACACAAGCTATCGCTCGGCAAGCGTTAGCCGGCTCAACGATATTGCCATGAGGGCGACAAATAGCTATAGTATTGAAGCAGACCTAGAGAAAGCGATTGATAACGCTATCTCGATGGCCGACGCGGGCGACCTGGTATGTATTACCGGTTCTCTATACACGGTCGCCGACGCCCGCGAGATTTTGGTCGATAAGCGCTAAACGCTATCCAAGTCACGGCGGAAGCATGATCTCTACTAGTCTGGTCGTTATCGCGGAATTCTGTAAAAATATATCCAGCACTCAATAAAGCAGGGGTAGTAGTGGAGTTTTTTCAATCGGTCGTCGACTTTTTCGATTCGCCTCTCTTCAGGCTTATCGTAAACCTCGTCTATTTGTTCGGCTTGGTTCTCTATATCAGTATCGCGAAATGGACATATTCCGACGCTAAGCGGCGCGGGGCGATGGCGTTCTATTGGATGATAGTCGCTATGCTCTTTCCGGTAGCGGGATGGCTGATTTACATGATTGTCAGGCCCCCGGAATACGTGGAGGATGTCCGCGAGCGGGAGCTGGAAGTCAGGGCGAAAGAGGCGCTGCTCGCGAGTGGCGACTTGGCCTGCCCGGCGTGTTTCAAGCCGGTCGATAAAGATTTTCTAATCTGCCCGGCCTGCAGGCGCAGATTGAAGAAGTCGTGCCCGTCGTGCGACAGGGCGCTCGATACCGGTTGGAGCATCTGCCCATATTGCCAACAGATTCTTTAGCCGCGGCTCGATCGATATCGCTGTGGTAGCGAATGTTTTTTTGAAACCGTCGAGCCCGCCCGATTCATTGTCCGCCCGTGCAATCTGACTGCCTAGATACATATCGCTAAACCATAGATCAATCAATCGGTATATTCCATATTGAGCGGTTTGTAACAAATTAAGGGGGTATGTAACAATAATGGCACCTTAGAACCGCAATTTATCAAAATTAATGCCAAAAAACGCGCATTTTAGCTTGAAAGTTTTACGCGGTACTGTTAAATTAGCTGTGGCGCACACTTTGTTATCAAAATCACAAGCAAAAGTTGTTAGCGGAGGATTTGATGGAGAGAACGTTTACGATGATCAAACCGGACGGAGTCAAGAAGGCTCTAGTCGGCGAGATAGTCAAGAGGTACCAAGATGCCGGCCTTAAGCTGGTGGCGCTAAAACTTACGAGGCTTTCCAAGGATGAAGCAGAGGAACTCTACTCTGTACACCGGGGGAAGCCTTTCTACATGGAATTGGTGGATTTTATTACCGCGGGGCCGGTTGCTCCTATGGTAATCGAAGGCGATAATGCGGTCAGTCGGGTTCGTGATATAATGGGCGCGACCAATCCAAAGGACGCGGACAAGGGAACCATCAGGGGCGATTTCGCCGAGGAAGTCTCCGAGAACATCGTTCATGGAGCTGATTCGACCGAGTCGGCCAATAGAGAGATAGCCATATTCTTCAACGACGACGAGCTGGTCGGCTAAGGGAGTACCCGCGGACAGGTTGCGCACAGGGGTTACCCCGTGCGTGAGCGAGAAGAAGTGATATGGAGACGCTGGAGTCACAGAGCAATATCGATGCAAGGGACGGATACAAGGAACGGCTCTTATCCTTAAAGCATAAGAGAACCAAAAACAATACGAGGGCTATCGGGAGAGCCCGAAGATTGAATCCGAACCTTGGTAATTTGAGACCTTTGCCGATATTACAAGGAGCGCCTGAGTCTTGAGTTTAGAGCGTTCGATATTCCGCAATTAACTGGGGAGAGTTAATTTTAATGGTCAGCGAAATCATCTATTTTTCTGTTTTTGTCGCGGTCGGCTTAATGGTAGTCGTCCTGATGCTCGGGATACAAAAACTGCTTCAGACGAAAAGGCACAGCGACGCGAAGTTGTCGGTCTACGAATGTGGCAATATCGACGTTGTGAGCGACCCCCGCATACAAATCAAAATGCGCTATTATATCTTCGGACTTCTTCTTATTATCTTCGACGTCGAAATGATATTTCTCTTCTCGTGGGCGGTTGTCTTTAGTAGCCTGGGTGTGGTCGCTTTAATCGAGATGTTGATTTTTGTTGTGATTCTATTAATCGGCCTGCTCTATGCATGGCGTAAAGGAGTATTAAAGTGGAGTTAACGAACGGGCAAATAATACGGCAACCGGCTTGTAGGGCAGGCATATTACAGGAGCAAGCGCCGGGTACCGGCTTAATCCTCGGCAAGGCCGGCGACCTACTGAATTGGTCGCGCAAGAATTCGATTTGGTGGATGGCGTTTGGCCTTGCTTGTTGCGCCATCGAATCGTTGATGTGCTTGAATACGGCGCGTTTCGATATGGATAGGCATGGCGGGTTGCTGCGAAACACCCCCAGGCTGTCCGACCTAATGCTTGTGGCGGGGACTCTCACACATAAGATGGCGGACATAACAGAGCATTTATATGAGCAGATGCCCGAACCAAGGTATGTCATGGCCATAGGGGGCTGCGCGATAAACGGCGGGCCGTTCTACTATGATAGCTATACCGTGGTCAGAGGGGTCGATAAGATTATTCCGGTCGATGTTTATGTCCCCGGATGCCCGCCGCGGCCTGAAGCCGTCATGTTCGGGATAGAGCAACTTAAGGAAAAGATCATAGCCAGAGGAATGATCGAGTAATGAGTGACGACATTAACGCGAACGAAACAAATATCGATGGTATTCCGGGAAAAGGGATGATAGTACAAGAAGAAGGTCTCGGGTATACGATTACTGTCGAGAGGGAGGATTTACTCAAAACGGCGACAGGCCTCAAGGAGGCCGGCTTCGACCTCTTTCTCTTTGTTACCGGAGTGGACTATCCGGACCATATCAAACTGGTCTACAGGATATATTCGACGAAGAGAAAGAACCGAATGGCGATTATCGTAAAAACGGACGTGCCCAAGAGCGACCCCGCTGTCGATTCGATGGCGCCCTTGTGGCCGGCAGCGAATTGGCACGAACGAGAGGCATACGATTTGTTCGGGGTGGAGTTTAAGGGACATCCCGACCTGCGCAGGATTTTTATGCCGGAGGATTGGGTCGGTTATCCGCTGCGCAAAGATTATAGCGATGACCATATGCTCGTCAGCGACGGTGACAAGTACGCTCGGCCTCCGCTTTCAGTAATCGATAGCCGGGCCGGTGATGACGCCGCCGCAGGGAAGCCGTCGGCTCGGGTCGAACAAGCCGTCGCAGCGGAAAACGAGACAGGCGTCGCCGCCGCGAGTGAGCTTGAGCGGGCTATAAAAGACATCAAAACCGATGTCCTCACGATTAATTTCGGACCGCAACATCCCAGTGCGCATGGCGTCTTTCGCGGCGTGTTCGAGGTAGACGGCGAGATAATCACGCGGATAGATTCGCACATCGGTTACTTGCATAGGTGTTTCGAAAAGATCGCCGAGCACCGAACTTATACGCAGTTTATCCCGTTTACCGATAGGATGGACTACCTCTCAGCCATGCTCAACAATTGGGGCTATACCATGTCGGTCGAGAAACTGGCGGAGATCGCGGTGCCGGAGCGAGCCGAGTATTTGCGGATAATCGTCGGCGAACTCAACCGTATCGCTTCGCACCTGGTGTTTTTATCTACGGCGGCGATAGAGACGGGCGCGTTGACACCATATTTTTACTATTTCGATGAGCGCGAGCGGATATTACTCCTCTTCGAGCAGCTCTGTGGCGCAAGGTTTACCTATAACTATATGAGAATCGGCGGTGTCAGAATCGACGCCCCGGAAGGATGGTTCGATGACGTGCTCGCATTTTGCGAGCGGCTCGAAAAGAGCATGGTCGACTATGACAAGCTCCTTCTCGGAAACTATATATTCAAAAAGAGGATGAAAGGCGTTGCGCCGTTCTCTGCTGAGCAGGCGTTGAGCTGGGGTCTTACCGGTCCATCGCTAAGGGCTTCGGGCGTCAATTATGACGTACGCAAGGCGGACCCGTATTCGGTCTATCCCCGCATCGACTTCGATGAGGTAGTTCTATGCAACGGTGATAACTTGGACCGGGTAATCGCAAGGTCTCAAGAGATACGGCAGAGCCTCAAAATCATCGAGCAGGCGGTAGCGCAGATACCGGATGGGCTAATCGTCACTCCGGATTTGCCGCGCTACATTACTCCGGCACCGGGTGAAGCGTATGCCCATATTGAATCGAGCAGGGGGGATTTAGGCTTCTTTATCGTTAGCGACGGGAGCCCGAAACCGTACCGTGTCAAGATTCAGGGACCGAGCTTCGGAAACCTGCAGGCTTTGCCGGCGATGGCTACGGGCTGTTATTTCAGCGACGCGGTGTTGATATTTGGAACGCTTGATACGGTCTTTGGAGAGGTGGATCGCTAATGCTGACGAGCGTGGAACTTTTCGAATTCGCAACTAGAAACGGGATACCGATTTGGGCGCTAGACGCGTCAATCGCGCTCCTGCTATCCTTGGCGGTCTTCTCACTTTGCGGACTCGGCGTAATCGTCCTTGTTTACATGGAGCGCAAGGTGAGCGCGGACATCCAGCTGCGCTTAGGGCCCACGCATGTAGGGCCGCGCGGGACGCTTCAGCTCATTGCCGACATGATAAAATTGCTGTCTAAGGAAGATGTTTTTCCAAAGAATGCCGACCGCTGGCTCTTCCGGCTCGCGCCGGCACTGGTATTCATATCGGCTTTCGTCGGGCTTATGGCGATACCGATAGGGCCGCGCCTGGTCGTTCAGGACTTGAATGTGGGGCTGTTATATGTTTTGGCTATACCCTCCATCGCCGTAGCGGGATTAATAATGGCCGGCTTCGGCTCGTATAATAAATACGCGATGATGGGCGGTCTTCGAGCGGCGGCTCAGATGGTCAGTTACGAAGTGCCGCGAGCGCTATCGGTCATCGGGATCGTCATGATAGTCGGCTCGACTAAGCTTTCGTCGATAGTCGACGCGCAGGGCTTGTGGTATATCTTCTTGCAGCCCATCGGATTTATGGTCTTTTTCGTCTCGACCCTCGCGGAGATAAACAGGGTGCCGTTCGATCTGCCGGAGACCGAATCGGAGCTGGTTCACGGATACAGCACTGAATATAGCGGCATGCGATATGCGTTCTTCCTTTTCGGGGAGTATATAGCGCTTATCGCTGCGGCGGCGCTTACCGTAGTCTTGTTCCTCGGTGGTTGGCATGGACCCGGCCCCGAGTTCCTGGCTCCGATATGGTTCGCTATCAAGTTCTTCGGCATAATCTTTGTAATAATGTGGGTGCGCTGGACCTTACCGCGTTTCCGTATCGACCAGGTAATGGACTTGGGCTGGAAAGTGCTCTTGCCGCTCGCATTGCTCAATATCTTGATAACCGGAATTGTAATGTCAATTTAACACGATCTGCTCATGGCCGTCGGCGATTAGCGATTACGTAAACCGCTGAGAGTCGGCTGCGTCGAGCCGAGAGTTCGTAGCGAAAAGGTTGATTTGGATGGCCGGACGTGTAACAGACTTCATAGAAGCATGGATGAGCATATTCACTGGGCACAGGATCACCGTGCAAAAGATCATCGACAAGAGGCTGAAGCGGCATCCTATGCCGACAATGCTATATCCGTACGAGAAACCGCAATTAGCCGAGCGGTATCGCGGCACGCCGAAGTTGAACGATGTTATGGTCGAGACGACAACGGTCGAGAAATTTCCCAACATTATCGGTGAGTTCAACAGGACCATCGAGCAGAGGCAAGACGAGGATCTGCTACCGCCATGTGTCTTCTCGTGTCCCGCGCATGTCGATGCGCGCGGCTATGTAGAGCTGATAGGGAAGGGCAGGCATAAAGAGGCGCTCGACCTTATTCGAGAGAGATGCTCGATGCCCGCGTCGATAGGGCGGGTCTGTACGCGGCCGTGCGAAGAAGGGTGTCGCAGAAACTACTTTGATGAGGCGATATCGATACGTGACCTCAAACGGTTCGCGGCGGATGCTTGTAGAGGGTTGCCGCACCCGGCTCCGATCCCGAAGACCTCGGATAAGAAGATAGCGATTATAGGCGGCGGGCCGGCCGGGCTGACAGCAGCTCAGGGGCTGGCTAAGCTAGGTCACAGCGTGACCATATACGATAAGAACCCAGAGGGCGGCGGCACACTTCTTACGGGAATACCTAAATACAGGTTGCCGAAGGACGTTCTTAAGTGGGATGTCGAGTCGATCTGTTCACTCGGTGTCGAACTGAAGAAGAACGTTGAGGTAGGAAAAGACATCACCTTTAGCGACCTCATCGCTTCATATGACGCCGTTTTGATTGCTACCGGGCTTCCCGGGTCATGGGACCTCGGCATCGAAGGCGAGGATGCCGAAGGTGTTTGGGGTTGCCTCGATCTGCTCCGCGCGATGAACCTGGAGCAGAATCCCACTATCGGCAAGAAGGTAGCGGTGGTCGGGGGTGGAAACGTCGCTATGGACGGCGCGAGAACATCTATTAGATTAGGGGCGGAAGAGGTCTATCTGGTATATCGGCGCGGTAAGACCGAGATGCCGGCGCGGTTTGAGGAGATTCACGAGTCGGAGGAGGAGGGCGTCATTTTCGAACTTCTCACAAACCCGACGCGGGTCGTGGTGGAAAATGGAAAAGTAGCAGGCCTCGAATGCATACGCATGGGCCTGGGTGAGGCGGATGCTTCCGGCCGGCGGCGTCCCGAGCCGATTCCGGGCAGCGAGTTCGTCCTTGAGGTAGATACTGTCGTGACGGCAATCGGACAAATGACAGAACTTGACTTTCTGGCGGGAAGCGATATTGAGCTAACTGAACGGGGCGTTATCGTCTATGACAAGTTGTCGCTTCAGACCTCGAACAAAAAAGTTTTTGTCGCCGGCGAGGTTGTCACGGGGGCGGGGGCCGCGATTGAAGCGATAGCAAGCGGCCACGAAGCTGTCGAGTCGCTCGACAGGTATTTCAAAGGAGTCGATTTGGCAGAGGGCAGAACGCCGCGGATTATGCCGACAGGGTCGACCTATCCGCAAGGCTTCTTAGGTTGGGCCGAACCCGAGCATCGCCGGATCCACATGGATATGCTCTCGCTCGAAGAGAGACTACAAGGTTTTAACGAGGTAGAGCTTGGATTCAAGGAAGAGGAAGCAGTGCGCGAGGCGAATCGGTGCCTTGTCTGTAATACCGGGATTTGTAGCGGATGCACCATGTGCGCGAGAACGTGCCCGATGTATTGCATAGATGTAAATCGAACCGCCCCAACGGAGACCGAGCGAAGAGTCGTCAGCTACGACCTTGACCTGACGAAGTGTATGTATTGCGGGTTCTGCGCGGAGATTTGCCCGACCGATGCGCTTGAGATGAGTAAGGACTTCGAAAACGCGGAATATGTTAAGGAACGGCTCTTTTACGATAAAGAGCATGTCCTTCGATATGAGACTACGGATATGAGCCGGTCCAGGGAGTAGTGATATGAACGATATTGTCTCGCATGTAATATTTTTCGCGCTAGCCGTTTTAGCCGTTGGCAGCGGTGTGTTGGTGGTAACGGGAAGAAACCTCTTCCATGCCGCGATGTTTTTAGGCCTGTACCTGCTATCGATCGCCGGATATTTTTTCCTGCTCAACGCCGACTTCATCGGCATCATGCAGGTCTTCGTCTATGTCGGCGGTGTGGTCGTGGTACTGCTCTTCGGTATCATGCTCACCGCGCAGTTAACGAATGTGCGGCTGACCTCGGCGATGGAGCAGCGCTGGGTGACGATTGTCTCGCTCGTTGGTCTAGTCGGGCTGCTCGTATTCGTCATTAAAGATACTGTTTTCAGGATTTCGGCGTTAGCGCCGGTGGAAGATACGATTTCGTTTATAGGAAGGATGTTTATGACAGATTACATCCTTCCGTTCGAGGTCATATCGGTTCTGCTGCTGGCGGCATTGATCGGCGCTGTTATTATAGCGCGAGAGGAGGGAGGGAAATGATACCGCTCTCTTACTATTTGATACTCAGCGGAGTACTCTTCGCTATCGGTATGGCCGGTGTTCTTTTGCGAAGAAACGCGGTGGCGGTGCTTCTCTCTGTAGAAATAATGCTGAACTCGGCAAACCTCAATTTCGTGGCGTTTTCGAGGTATATCGCGCCTGAGCAGGCCTCGGGGCAGATTTTCGCGCTTTTTGTAATGGCCGTCGGCGCGGCTGAAGTCGCAGTCGGTTTGGCTTTGATTTTGATGATTTATCGAAATATGCAATCGGTAAATCTTGACCAGTTCAACATCTTTAGGTGGTAACCGGGGAAGGGGATCATGGATTACCTATCGTTAATTGTATTGTTGCCCGTACTCAGTTTTATATTGCTCGTAGTCTTCGGCAAGAGGCTTGGGGATAAGTCTGCGTATTTAAGCATCTTGGCTGTCGGTACCGCGTTTGGGCTGTCGGTAAAAGCGCTCCTGGATGTTATGGGAGGCGCTCGTGCCGATTTGACGTTTACCTGGCTGACCGTCGGCGACCTGGAGCTGACCTTTGGTCTGTTGTTGGACCCGCTAGCCGGCATGATGCTGGTCGTTGTAACGTTTGTCAGCTTGCTTGTACAGCTATTTTCAGTAGGATACATGCACGGTGACAAACGGTATGGTTGGTTTTACGCGTGTCTGTCGATGTTTACCGCGTCGATGCTGTTGCTCGTCTTTTCTCCGAACTTTGTCCAGATGTACATGGCCTGGGAAGGCGTAGGTCTCTTTTCGTATCTGCTGGTCGGTTTTTGGTTCGAAAAACGGAGCGCGAGCAACGCCGCCAAGAAGGCCTTTATGGTTACGAGAGTCGGCGACCTCGGCTTTGCAATCGGCTTGATTATTCTCTTTTTAACGGCCGGAACGCTAGATATGAGCCAGGTCTTCGCGATGAAATTCGCGCCGGAGACCGCGTCGCTCATAGCGATACTCTTCTTCTTCGGAGCTATCGGAAAATCGGCGCAGTTTCCACTCCATGTTTGGTTGCCTGACGCCATGGAGGGTCCGACACCGGTCAGCGCGCTCATTCACGCGGCTACCATGGTCGCCGCCGGCGTCTATCTGGTCGCCCGTGCTTATCCGCTCTTCGAGCAAGGCCCGGCCGCAATGGAGTTCGTCGCGATTATAGGGACGATAACGGCGTTTATGGCCGCGACAATCGCATTGACGGCGACCGATATTAAGAAGATACTGGCTTACTCGACAGTCAGCCAGCTTGGATATATGATGATGGGTCTCGGTGTCGGCGCGTTCGCGGCGGGAACGTTCCACCTGATGAACCATGCTTTCTTCAAAGCGCTCCTCTTTTTGGGCGCGGGCAGCGTCATCCACGCAGTCCACAGCCAGGAGATTTTCGACATGGGCGGTTTGAGCCGTAAGATGAAGATAACCTCGCTGACGTTTGTCATCGGAGGGCTCGCGCTTGCGGGAATCCCGCCGTTCAGCGGCTTTTGGAGCAAGGACGAGATTTTGTTGGGGGCGTTCGACGGCGGGTACATGGGCATCTTTGCGATTGGGCTTTTGACGGCGCTCTTTACGGCGTTCTACACTTTCAGGCTGATATTCGTGGTCTTCTTTGGAAAAGCGAGAGGACACCACGCGGACCACGTCCACGAGTCGCCGGCTGTGATGGCCGTCCCGTTGATCTTGCTGGCTGTATTGGCGCTCAGCACGGGCTTGCTCGGTTCACCGTTTACGGGCTACGCATACCAGTCGTTTATTTTGGGAGGCGGATTCGAGCATCATACCAACTACATGGTTATGGGGCTCTCCATCGGAGTAGCCGTGCTCGGAATATTCGGCGCATGGTTGAAATACTCGACAAACTTGCTCCCGTCTAATGTGTTAAGCAAGAACAATATCGTCTACAAGCTTCTGGTAAACAACTACTATATCGACGAAATCTATGAGTTTACACTCGTGAGGCCGACACATGCGATCGCGAGGTATGTCTTAACCTTCGACCAGAAGGTAATCGACGGCGCCGTCAACGGTGTCGCTAAGGCCACAGCGCGAATCGGCGGCGGCCTGAAGTATGTGCAGACCGGTTATGCGCAGAACTATGCGCTGGTCATGGTGGTAAGTGTCGTCGTTTTGATAATCTGGTCGTTCCGGGCAATGGAGTTGTTTTAATAGGTCGACAGAGACGGACTAATTCGAATTTTATTAAGGGCGTGAAGGAATGGACTATCCAATACTGTCAATAATCGTTTTCTTGCCTCTGCTGGGAGCGCTGCTCTTGCAGTTTGTGCCGCGCGAAAAGGCGAATTTAATTCGCGGCATCGCGCTTATCACAACTCTGGCCGGACTCGTCTTAAGCATCCCGATTCTGACGGATTTCACGGCCGGCCAATCGGCGATGCAGTTTGTAGAGAAGCAAGTCTGGGTGCCGGGCCTCGGCATATCTTACCACCTTGGCTTGGACGGGTTGAGTATGCCGCTGTTCTTATTGACGCTGGTGCTGATGGTGATAGCGGTTTTGGCATCATGGTCTATAAAGGAGCGGGTCAGGGAGTATTTTAGCTTGCTATTACTACTCGCAGTGGGCATGCTCGGCACCTTTGTCGCACTCGACTTTATTTTGTTCTACGTCTTCTGGGAGATCGTCCTTATCCCGATGTACTTCATAATCGGTATCTGGGGCGGCGAGAATCGCAATTACGCGGCTCTCAAGTTCTTCCTATACACGCTAGCCGGGAGCGTTCTCATGCTCGTCGGTATCTTGGCGCTATACTTCACTTCCGGGCTGAACACCTTCGATATGGTCGCATTGATGCAGTCGGGATATACGCACTCCTTATCGACCTTTATCTTCGCGACGTTCTTTCTGGGTTTTGCCGTGAAGGTGCCGATGTGGCCGTTCCATACCTGGTTGCCCGACGCTCACGTCCAAGCTCCGACCGCGGGCAGCGTACTCCTTGCGGGTATTCTTCTTAAGATGGGAACCTATGGGTTTGTCAGGGTCCTCATGCAGATAATGCCCGGTGAGTTTGTAGAGTTTGCGCCGTATATAGCGGTACTCGCGGCGATCAGTATCGTCTATGGGGCGTATGCCGCTTTATCGCAGAGCGACCTCAAGAAGCTGGTCGCTTATTCGAGCGTCAGCCACATGGGTTACGTTATGCTCGGCTTGGCCGCGCTGACGCAGGTCTCTATTAACGGCGCGGTTCTGCAGATGGTAAACCACGGGTTGATAACGGGCATGCTCTTCTTGGTCGTCGGCTACATCTATGAGAGGACCCACACGAGAGACATCGCCAAGCTCGGCGGACTCTCGTTAAAGATACCGATTCTCGGCGGGATGTTTATCTTCGCGTCGCTGGCTTCGCTGGGTCTGCCGGGTTTGAGCGGCTTCGTCGGAGAGTTTCTTGTCCTGCTCGGCTCCTACGAAGCGTACAAGGTCTACACTATTCTCGGTGTGCTGACGCTCGCTCTGGGTGCGTTCTACCTCTTGCGGGCGGTTCAGAATGCGTTCTATGGCTTGCCGCCGACTTCTATGGAAGATTTTAAAGATATGAACGGGCGCGAGTTTATGAGCCTGATGCCGCTGGTGGCGCTGATCATCGTTTTCGGCGTCTATCCGAAGCCGTTGCTCCAATATATCGATCCCGCGGTGAGCACAGTATTACAAATGATAAGAGGTAGCTAGGATGAATTTGATGCAAATCGAGTGGAATAACATAATGCCGGAACTAATAATCTTTGGCGTCGCGATAGCCGTGTTGCTGGGAGAGATGTACCTATCGGCGAACGGAAAACGCATGCTTGGTGGGTTCAGCCTGTTGGGCATAGCAGCCGCGCTTTTTAGCCTCACCACGCTCTACGGGGTCGAAGCCACTGAGTTCATGGGCATGTTCTCAATCGGCCTTACGGCTACGGTTCTTAAAGGGATATTACTTGTCACAACCGCTCTGGTCGTCCTGGCGACGCTCCGTTCGCGTACGACGATCGGGGAAGGCGAGTTCTACAGCATGATGCTCTTCTCGGTTCTGGGAACTATGTTTATGGCGTCGGCGACCGACCTCATCATGCTCTTTATCGCGCTGGAGCTGACGGTTTTGCCGGCGTACATTCTGGTCGGCAGCAAAAAGACGGCCGGCTCCGCCGAAGCGGCGCTCAAATATTTCTTGCTCGGTCTTGTCGCGTCGGTTATCTTGCTCTACGGCATGTCGCTAGTGTACGGCTTGACCGGGCAGACTAATTTTACGGCGATAGCGGATGCGCTTGCCGGACAGGCAATCCAACCGCTCTTGCTCGTCGGAATGGTGATGATAGTCGTCGGTCTCGGCTTTAAGGTCGCAGCGGTACCGTTCCATTTCTGGGCGCCGGACGTCTACGAGGGGGCGCCCGTGCCGGTCGCGTCGTTCTTGGCGGTCGGACCGAAAGCCGGCGG